>NZ_JBFASK010000001.1:633681-633990 GCF_040677675.1 Streptomyces sp. NPDC053755
GGCGGCCGTTCCTTCGACCGCCGTGACGACCGCCCCGCGGCCGGCCACCGTGGCAGCGACCGGCCGTTCAACCGCGACCGTCGTGACGACCGCCCCTCCGGCGGCTTCCGCTCGGGCGGCGACCGTCCCCAGGGCCGTCGTGACGACCACCGGGGCGGCGACCACCGCGGCACCGGTTCGAGCAGCGGCTCCTTCGGCCGCCGTGACGACAAGCCGCGCTGGAAGCGCAACGGCTGACACGTCCTCCGGCCGCATGCTGCGCCAACACCGCGCCCGAGAACGCCATGATGGGCAAGCTCGTCGTGGACT
>NZ_JBFASK010000002.1:0-110927 GCF_040677675.1 Streptomyces sp. NPDC053755
GCGCCGATGGTACTGCAGGGGGGACCCTGTGGGAGAGTAGGACGCCGCCGAACAACCCGCCCTTTTAGCTCAGTCGGTAGAGCGTCTCCATGGTAAGGAGAAGGTCAACGGTTCGATTCCGTTAAAGGGCTCCACAAGAAGAAGGCCCCCGCCATTCGGCGGGGGCCTTCTTTGTTTTGCGCGCCGGTTCCTCACGGCGTGTCCGCACATGAAACGGCCCGGCTGCCCTACGAGGGCGGCCGGGCCGGGGTGTGTCGCCGTCAGCCCTGGGCGATCGGCTCGGGGATGCGCATCGCCAGGATGGCCATGTCGTCGGACGCCGGCTCCTGGGCGAAGCGCTCGACCGCGCGCAGGATGCGGGCCGCGACGGCGCCGGCCGTCAGGCCCGTACAGGACTTCAGGACCTCCGCCAGGCCGTCGTCGCCGAGCATGCGGGTGCCCTCACGGCGTTCCGTCACGCCGTCCGTCACGCACAGCAGGACATCGCCCGGATCGAGCGTGATCGTCTGCTCGTACAGCTCCAGGTCGTCGATGACGCCCAGGAGCGGCTGGGGTTCGGCGGCGGGCAGGACCGTGCCGTCCTGGCGTAGCCGCAGGGGGAGCGGATGACCGGCACAGACCACCTTCAGGAGAGCCGAGCCGTCCTCCTGAGGCCAGATCTCGCCGTAGAGAAGGGTCAGGAAGCGGCTGCGGGCGCCCTCGTCGAGAATCGCCGCGTTCAGGCGCTCCAGGACGGCGGGGCCGCCGAACCCCTCGCGGGCCAGCAGGCGCAGAGCGTGCCGGGCCAGGCCCGTCACCGCCGCGGCCTCCGGGCCCGTACCGCAGACGTCGCCGATGGCGAAGCCGTAGGCGTTGTCCCGGATCGGGAAGAGGTCGTAGAAGTCGCCGCCCACTTCGTTGCCCTCGCCGGCCGCGCGGTAGATCACGTCGACCTCGACACCCGGGATGTCCGGGAGGCCCGGGGGCAGCAGGCTGCGCTGGAGGGACTGGCTGATCGCCATGCGCTCGCTGTAGAGCCGGGCGTTGTCCAGGGCGAGGGCCGCCCGGCGCGAGAGGTCCTCGGCGAGCTCCAGGATCTCCTGACGGAAATGGTCGTCGGAGGGCTTGCCCAGCGTCAGCATGCCGATGACGCGGTTACGGGCCACCAGCGGCAGGACGACCGTCTCCCCGCCGACGACGGCGGCGGTGGCCAGGGTCGCGTCGATGCCCGAGGACAACGGGCCCGATACTCCGTCCAGTTCGCGCATGGAGGTGGACAGTGCCGCCCGGTGGGCGGCCGCCGCGGGCGCGGCCCAGACCCGTGCGCCGGGGGTGGGCACCGGGTCCGGCGGGGTGATGGAGGTGAGCAGGGCCTTCAAGCCGTCGATGCGGTCCTCGTCCTCATGGAGGACGTACGAGAGATAGGGGTCCGACGACTGGTCGGCGATCGTGTAGACGGCGCACCAGGTGGCGAGGGTGGGGACGGTCATCTGGGCCATGAGCGCCAGCGTCTGGTCCCGGTCCAGGGTGCCGGCCAGCAGGTCGGAAGCCTCGACGAGGAAGCTGAGCGAGCCACGGCGCAGGCGTTCCAGCTCGCCGAGGCGGGCCGACTCGACGGCCAGGGCGATGCGGTCGGCGGCGAACTGCAGGCGTAGTGCCTCTTCGTTGGAATAGCGGTTCGCGCTCTCCGCGGCCACACCGAGCGAGCCGGTGAGACGGCCCTCGACCTTGAGGGGGACCGTCACCACCGAGCGCATGCCGGTGCCCTCCAGCAGGGGCACCGCGCCGGGGACGGCGGCCAGGTCCTCGTGGACGGCCGGCATCCGGGCGGAGCCGTAACGGCTGGCGCCGGTCTCCACCGGGACGCGGGCGAAGCGCTGACGGGCGGAAGGGAGGCCGGTCGTGGCCCGCACCTCCAGCTCCGTCTCGTCGTCCGTGGCGAGCAGGAGGAACGCGGAGTCGCCGTCGAGCATGTCGCGGGCGCGTTCCACCGTGCGCTGGAGGAGCCCGTCGAGGTCGTCGGGGGCGGGGGAGCCGATGAACACCTCGAAGGGGTCGGCTGAGCGGCTCTCGGCGCCGGCGTCGGAGACGGCGGAACGCTGCGGGGTCTGGAGGACCGCGCGCTCGTACTCCCGCACCAGGAGGCAGACGGTCGACGGCTCGCCCTCGGCGTCGCGGACGCGGAGGTGGGAGGCGTACACGGGGACGACGCGGCCGTCGGCGCAGCGGATGCCGTAGCTGCCCTCCCAGCGGGAGAGCTGGAGCGCCTCGACCAGGCCGGTGCCGATGCCGGGGGTGTGGGGCCAGGCGGCGAGGTCGCCGAGCGGTTTGCCCAGGACCTTCTCGGCGGTGTACCCGAAGAGCTGCTCGGCGTCCTCGTTCCAGGCGGTGACGGCGCCGCCGCGGTCGATCTGGGCGACGGCCACGCGTACGCGGCTCTCGGCGACGGGCAGGAGGGCGTCGGGGAGCACCGGGCCCGCCGAGCGGGTCCCGATGGGGCGCTCGGGCAGATCCAGCTGGAACCAGACGTTCTTCCGGGTCGGCGTGTACTCGACGCCCCAGCGGGTGGCCAGGGCCGCGCACAGGAGCAGGCCCCGGCCGTTCTCCCGGTCGGGATGGGCGACGCTGCGGCCGCTCTGGACGGGGATCTCGCGCTCGGGGTAGCGGTCGGCGACCTCGACGCGGACGCCGTCCTCGCTGCGCAGGCACAGGACGTCGGCGGCGGTGCCGGCGTGGATGACGGCGTTGGTGACGAGCTCGCTGGTGAGGACGACGGCGTCGTCGACGACCTCGGCGTACCCCCAGCCCTGCAGGGTGTCCCGGACGAAGGCTCGGGCGGTCGCGACGGACCGTCCGACCGGGTCGAAGGTGGCAGCCGCCCGCGCGGTGATCACAGAACTCCTCGTACGCGTTTCGACGCCCGGCTCTGCCATGGTCGGTGTGCCCCTCCCGCTCCCCGGTGGTGTTCTTCCCGCCGCCCCGCCCCCGCCGGGCGGACCGGGGCGGTTGGACAGCCGGATGCCAGGTTACTTACCTTCACTGTCCGGGCGGATGCCGGTCACCGCTGTTTCCGTCCCCCGAGGACGGGGACGTTATGCGAAGCTGCCGAACTGTTATGGCCTTGTTCGGCTGCGGTGAAACACTGGGCAGGCTTGTGGTGACGGCCCGGGCAAGACGGCCAACCCCTTCGGGAGGGACACGGTGGACTCTGGCACGGCGGCGCGGCGCGGCAGCGGCAGCGGCACGCGGGCGAAGGGCGGACGGTCCCGGAGCGGTGGGACGGTGCAGGTGGACGCGGCGGCGATGGAGCGGCTGCTCCAGGCTCTGGTGTCGATGCGGGACGGGAACTTCCGCAAGCGGCTGACCGTGTCCGGCGACGGTGTCATGGCGGAGATCTCCGCCGTGTTCAACGAGGTCGCCGACCGCCAGATGCATCTGACCGGGGAGCTGTCCCGGGTGCGCCGGATGGTGGGGCGCGAGGGCAAGCTGTCCGAGCGGCTGGAGGCGGGGGCCAGCGAGGGGGCCTGGGCCGCGGCGATCGAGGCCGCGAACGCGCTGGTCGACGACATGACGCGGCCGGTGTCCGAGGTGGGGCGGGTGCTGTCGGCGGTGGCCGAGGGCGACCTCGACCAGCGGATGGACCTGCGGTCGGACGGGCCGGACGGGGCGGCGCGGCCGCTGCGCGGGGAGTTCCTGAAGGTCGCGCGGACCGTGAACAATCTGGTCGACCAGTTGTCGGCGTTCACCGACGAGGTGACGCGGGTCGCTCTGGAGGTCGGCACCGAGGGGAAGCTGGGCGGTCAGGCCCAGGTGCGAGGGATGTCCGGTTCGTGGAAGGACCTCACGGATTCGGTCAACACGATGGCGTACCGCCTGACGGCTCAGGTGCGCGACATCGCTCTCGTGACGACGGCGGTCGCCAAGGGTGATCTGTCGCGGAAGGTCACGGCGCACGTGGCCGGCGAGATGCTGGAGCTGAAGAACACCGTCAACACGATGGTGGACCAGCTGTCCTCCTTCTCCTCGGAGGTGACCCGCGTCGCGCGGGAGGTCGGCACCGAGGGCGAGCTGGGCGGTCAGGCCGAGGTGGCCGGGGTCGCCGGTGTGTGGAAGGACCTCACCGATTCCGTCAACACGATGGCGGGAAATCTCACCAATCAGGTGAGGGGTATCGCCGAGGTCACCACGGCGGTCGCCAACGGCGACCTCTCGCAGAAGGTCACCGTGAGCGCCCGCGGCGAGGTCGCCCAGCTCGCGGACACCATCAACCAGATGACGGAGACGCTGCGGACGTTCGCCGACGAGGTGACGCGTGTCTCCGGCGAGGTCGGTGCGCAGGGTCTGCTGGGCGGTCAGGCGCAGGTGCCGGGTGCGGCGGGCACGTGGAAGGACCTGACCGATTCGGTCAACACGGTCTTCCGGAACATCACGACGCAGGTGCGTGACATCGCGCAGGTGACGACGGCGGTCGCCAACGGTGATCTGTCGCAGAAGGTCACCGTGAACGTGGCCGGCGAGATGCTGGAGCTGAAGAACACCGTCAACACGATGGTCGACCAGCTGTCCGCGTTCGGTTCCGAGGTGACCCGGGTGGCGCGGGAGGTCGGTGTCGAGGGTCTGCTGGGCGGTCAGGCCGAGGTGCCGGGTGCGGCGGGTACGTGGAAGGACCTGACCGATTCGGTGAACACGGCGTTCCGCAACCTGACGGGTCAGGTGCGGGACATCGCGCAGGTGACGACGGCGGTCGCCAACGGTGATCTGTCGCAGAAGGTCACCGTCGACGTCGCGGGCGAGATGCTGGAGCTGAAGAACACCGTCAACACGATGGTGTCGCAGCTGTCGTCCTTCGCCGACCAGGTGACGCGGATGGCGAGGGACGTGGGCACGGAGGGCCGGCTGGGCGGTCAGGCCCGGGTGGACGGCGTCTCCGGTACGTGGAAGGAGCTCACCGACTCCGTCAACTTCATGGCAGGCAACCTGACGTCCCAGGTGCGGCAGATCGCGCAGGTCACGACGGCCGTGGCGCGGGGTGACCTGTCGCAGAAGATCGACGTGGACGCGCGCGGGGAGATCCTGGAGCTGAAGAACACCATCAACACGATGGTGGACCAGCTGTCCGCGTTCGCGGAGCAGGTGACGCGGGTGGCCCGCGAGGTGGGTACGGACGGCCGGCTCGGCGGTCAGGCGCAGGTGCCGGGCGTCGCCGGGGTGTGGCGTGATCTGACCGACTCGGTGAACGGCATGGCCGGGAACCTCACCGCTCAGGTGCGCAACATCGCGCAGGTCGCCACGGCCGTGGCGCGGGGTGACCTGTCGCAGAAGATCGACGTGGACGCGCGGGGCGAGATCCTGGAGCTGAAGAACACCCTCAACACGATGGTGGACCAGCTCTCGAGCTTCGCGGAGCAGGTGACGCGGGTGGCCCGCGAGGTGGGCACGGAGGGCATCCTGGGCGGTCAGGCCGAGGTGCAGGGGGTCTCCGGCACCTGGAAGGACCTCACCCAGTCGGTGAACTTCATGGCGAACAACCTGACCTCGCAGGTGCGCAACATCGCCGAGGTGACCACGGCGGTGGCCAAGGGCGATCTGTCGAAGAAGATCACCGTCGACGCCAAGGGCGAGATCCTGGAGCTGGTGACGACCGTCAACACCATGGTCGACCAGCTGTCGAACTTCGCGGACGAGGTGACGCGAGTCGCCCGTGAGGTGGGTACGGAGGGCATCCTCGGCGGTCAGGCCCGGGTGCGCGGGGTCACGGGCATCTGGAAGGACCTGAGCGACAACGTCAACCTGATGGCCAACAACCTGACGAGTCAGGTGCGGAACATCTCCCGGGTCTCCTCCGCGGTCGCCAACGGCGACCTGACGAAGAAGGTGACGGTCGAGGCGCGCGGCGAGGTGGCCGAGCTGGCCGACACCGTGAACACGATGGTGACGACGCTGTCCTCCTTCGCGGACGAGGTGACGCGAGTCGCCCGCGAGGTGGGCACGGAAGGCGAGCTGGGCGGCCAGGCGCGGGTGCCGGGCGTGTCGGGCACGTGGAAGGACCTCACCGAGTCGGTGAACTCGATGGCGTCGAATCTGACGGGCCAGGTGCGGCAGATCGCCGCCGTCACCACCGCCATCGCCAAGGGCGATCTCACCAAGAAGATCGACATCGACGCGCGCGGTGAGATCCAGGAGCTGAAGAACACCATCAACACGATGGTCGACCAGCTGTCCTCGTTCGCCGAGGAGGTCACCCGGGTGGCCCGTGAGGTGGGCACGGAGGGCATCCTGGGCGGTCAGGCGCGGGTCCGGGACGTCGACGGGACCTGGCGCGACCTGACGGAGTCGGTGAACGAGATGGCCGGGAACCTGACCCGCCAGGTGCGCGCGATCGCGGCCGTCGCCACCGCGGTGACCCGCGGCGACCTGAACCTCAAGATCGACGGTGTGGACGCGGCGGGCGAGATCCAGGCCCTTCAGGACAACATCAACACCATGATCGCCAATCTGCGCGACACCACCCTCGCCAACGAGGAGCAGGACTGGCTCAAGGGCAACCTCGCCCGGATCTCCGGTCTGATGCAGGGGCGCCGGGACCTGGACGACGTCGCCTCCCTCATCATGAGCGAGCTGACCCCCGTCGTCTCGGCCCAGCACGGGGCGTTCTTCGTGGCGATGCCGACCGGCTCCGCGACGGCCAGCGCCGAACTCGGCGGGGAGGGCGAGGGCTCGTACGAGCTGCGCATGCGCGGCAGTTACGGATACTCCGCCGGCTCCATGCCGACCTCCTTCCGGCCGGGGGAGACCCTGATCGGGACGGCGGCCGAGGAGAAGCGGACGATCCAGGTCAATGTGCCGCCGGGCTATCTGAAGATCTCCTCCGGGCTCGGGGAGGCCGCCCCGGCGCATGTGATCGTGCTGCCGGTCCTCTTCGAGGGAAAGGTCCTCGGGGTGATCGAACTGGCCTCCTTCCAGCCGTTCACGCAGATCCAGCGGGACTTCCTCAACCAGCTCGCCGAGCTGATCGCGACGACCGTGAACACCATCAGCGTGAACACCAAGACCGAGGTGCTGCTCCAGCAGTCGCAGGAGCTGACCGAGCAGCTGAGGGAGCGCTCGGCGGAGCTGGAGCACCGGCAGAAGGAGCTCCAGGGCTCCAACGCGGAGCTGGAGGAGAAGGCGGAGCTGCTCGCCCGGCAGAACCGGGACATCGAGGTGAAGAACACCGAGATCGAGGAGGCGCGGCAGGTCCTGGAGGAGCGGGCCGAGCAGCTCGCCGTCTCGATGCGCTACAAGTCGGAGTTCCTCGCGAACATGTCGCACGAGCTGCGAACGCCGCTCAACTCCCTGCTGATCCTGGCCAAGCTCCTCGCCGACAACGCCGACGCCAACCTCTCGCCGAAGCAGGTGGAGTTCGCCGAGACGATCCACGGGGCCGGTTCCGACCTGCTCCAGCTGATCAACGACATCCTCGACCTGTCCAAGGTCGAGGCGGGCAAGATGGACGTCTCCCCGACCCGTATCGCGCTGGTGCAGCTCGTCGACTACGTGGAGGCGACGTTCCGGCCGCTGACCGCGGAGAAGGGGCTCGACTTCTCGGTGCGGGTCTCGCCCGAGCTCCCCGCGACGCTCCACACCGACGAGCAGCGCCTGCTCCAGGTGCTGCGCAACCTGCTGTCCAACGCGGTGAAGTTCACCGACACGGGCGCGGTGGAGCTGGTCATCAGGCCGGCCGGGACGGATGTGCCGCAGTCGATCCGCGAGCAGCTCCTGGAGGCGGGGTCGCTGCGCGACCCGGAGGCCGAGCTGATCGCGTTCTCGGTGACCGACACGGGCATCGGCATCGCGGCCGGAAAGATGCGCGTCATCTTCGAGGCGTTCAAGCAGGCGGACGGGACGACCAGCCGCAAGTACGGCGGTACGGGTCTCGGGCTCTCCATCAGCCGGGAGATCGCTCGGCTGCTCGGCGGTGAGATCTACGCGGCGAGCGAGCCGGGCCGCGGCTCGACGTTCACGCTGTACCTGCCGCTGAACCCCATGGAGCTGGCCGCGAACGGCTACGGGCAGGGCGAGGAGGACGAGCCGTCGGAGCAGCGCACGGGGTACGAGGACGGCGCCGACGGGCACGACGGGCGCTTCGAGTCGGCGCCGTCGCCCATGGCGGCCGACCTGCGCTCCGGGGCAGGGGCGCTGTTCCGGCACCGGCGCAAGGCGGTCCCGGCGGGGGCGGAGCGCCCGGCCCTGCCGGGCCGGGCCGGCAGGACCCAGGGCGACCAGCAGGCGGCGGACGAGCGCGCCGAGGCGGCGCCGCGCCGCACCTTCGCCTTCGGCGGCGAGAAGGTCCTGATCGTGGACGACGACATCCGCAACGTCTTCGCGCTGACCAGCGTCCTGGAGCAGCACGGCCTGGCGGTGCTGTACGCGGAGAACGGCCGCGAGGGCATCGAGGTCCTGGAACAGCACGACGACGTGACGGTCGTCCTGATGGACATCATGATGCCGGAGATGGACGGGTACGCGACCACGACCGCGATCCGGCGGATGCCGCAGTTCGCCGGGCTTCCGATCATCGCGCTCACGGCGAAGGCGATGAAGGGCGACCGGGAGAAGGCGATCGAGTGCGGCGCCTCCGACTACGTCACCAAGCCGGTCGACCCGGACCACCTGCTGTCGGTGATGGAGCAGTGGATGCGAGGGGAGTGACAGGGGTCTCCTCGCGGGGTCGCGAGGAGGTCCCGTCGTGCCGGCCGGCTGTCGCCACAGGCGTGTGAGGGGCCCGTATCCGGGGAACCTTCTGGTCTCCCACCACGTTTCTGCTACGTGCACAGTGACATCGTGGTGACAGGGTGTGGCGACAGGCGGGGTGCGGCTACCATGACCGGCACAAGGACGGACGGCGCAAGGGAGTCGTCTTCTGGGGCGGCGCCCGGTGCTTCCCCCGACTCGGCGAGTCGGGGAGAGCCCATGCCGGGGCGAGGAGGACGGGGCATGGTGCAGAAGGCCAAGATCCTCCTGGTCGATGACCGGCCGGAGAATCTGCTGGCGCTGGAGGCCATTCTCTCCGCGCTCGATCAGACGCTGGTGCGGGCATCGTCCGGGGAGGAAGCGCTCAAGGCGCTGTTGACCGACGACTTCGCGGTCATCCTGCTGGACGTCCAGATGCCCGGGATGGACGGCTTCGAGACGGCGGCGCACATCAAGCGGCGGGAGCGGACGCGGGACATCCCGATCATCTTCCTCACCGCCATCAACCACGGTCCCCACCACACCTTCCGGGGCTATGCGGCGGGCGCGGTCGACTACATCTCCAAGCCTTTCGACCCCTGGGTGCTGCGCGCCAAGGTCTCCGTCTTCGTCGAGCTGTACATGAAGAACTGCCAGCTGCGGGAGCAGGCCGCGCTCCTGCGTCTCCAGCTGGAGGGCGGCGGCCACGGAGGCCACGCGAAGGAGTCCGCGGGGCTGCTGGCCGAGCTGTCGGCCCGTCTCGCCGCGGTCGAGGAGCAGGCGGAGGCGCTGTCCAAGCAGCTCGACGACGACTCCGCCGACGCCGCGGCCGTGGCCACCGCCGCCCATCTGGAGCGCAAGCTCACGGGGTTGAGGCGCGCGCTCGACGCGCTGGAGCCGGGCACGGGCGGCGCGCCCACTCTCCCCGCCCAGAGCTGACGTACCGTCACCGCGGGGCTGCCGACCGTGAGCGGCCGTCAGTTTCATGCCACGGCAAGGGCGACACGAACGGGTGAGGCCGGACGCGCACGTGTCGCGAGCGGCTCACACCGGTAACCTCGGCATCATGGCCTCACGTACGTCCGGCAAGGGTTCCCAGGGCACGGCGGGCACCGCGAAGCCGCGCGCCGGCCGTACGCCTGGTGTCGCGAAGAAAGCGGTGCCCGCGAAGAGGGCCGCCGGTGCGGCGGCCAGGCCCCCCGCGAAGAAGACGGCGGCCAGGAAGGCCGCACCCGCCAAGCGCGCACCCGCGAAGAAGGCCGCGCCCAGGCCCGCTCCGTCGCCGACCGGGGGCGTGTACCGGCTCGTCCGCGGACTGTGGCTCGGCCTGGCGCACGGGGTCGGCGCGATGTTCCGGGGGATAGGGCGCGGTGCCAAGGGGCTCGACCCGGCCCATCGCAAGGACGGTCTGGCGCTGCTGCTCCTCGGACTCGCGCTGATCGTCGCGGCCGGGACCTGGTCCCGCCTGCGCGGCCCGGTCGGGGACCTGGTCGAGATGCTGGTCACCGGCGCGTTCGGACGGCTCGACCTGCTCGTCCCGCTGCTGGTCGGCGCCATCGGCATCCGGCTCATCCTCTATCCGGAGAAGCCGGAGGCCAACGGCCGTATCGTCATCGGCCTCTCCGCCCTCGTCATCGGCGTGCTCGGTCAGGTCCACATCGCCTGCGGCTCGCCGGGCAGGGGCGACGGGACCGAGGCCATGCAGGACGCCGGCGGTCTGATCGGCTGGGCCGCTTCCAAGCCGCTCGTCTTCATGATGGGCGAGGTCCTCGCCGTACCGATGCTCGTCCTGCTCACCGTCTTCGGGCTGCTCGTCGTCACCGCGACCCCCGTCAACGCCATCCCGCAGCGGCTGCGCGCCCTCGGCGCCCGGCTCGGGATCGTCGAGCCGGCCTACGACCCCGCGATCGTGGAGGAGGACGAGGCGTACGACGGGACCTGGGGCGAGCCGGTGCCGGCGCGGGCGCGGCGCAGGGCTTCCGGACCCGCGGAGGTGTACGACGCCGACCGTGCCGAGGAGGAGGCGCTCACCCGGCGCCGGAGCCCCCGCCGCTCCTCCGCGCGGCCCGCCCTCGACCGGCCCCTGGACGCCGTGGACGTCGCGGCGGCCGCCGCCGCCGCACTCGACGGGGCCGTGCTCAACGGCATGCCGCCCTCCCCGCTGGTCGCTGATCTGACCCGGGACGTCACCGCCGAGCGGGCCGCCGCGGTGGCGGACTCCGCCGCACAGGCGCCCGCCGCCCCCGCCGAGCCGCCGGCCGTTCCGGCCCGTCCCGCGGTGCCGCCGGCCGCCCCGGTGCCCACCGCACGCGGCGCGAAGCCTGAGGCCGGGCGCCGGACCGGGGCCGTACCGGACCTCACCAAGCCCGCGCCCGAGCACACCGAGCTGCCGGCCCGTGCCGAGCAGCTGCAGCTCGCCGGGGACATCACCTACGCGCTGCCGTCGATGGACCTCCTGACGCGCGGCGGCCCCGGCAAGACGCGCAGCGCGGCCAACGACGCCGTGGTGGAGTCGCTCTCCACCGTCTTCAGCGAGTTCAAGGTCGACGCGGCCGTCACCGGGTTCACCCGCGGTCCGACGGTCACGCGCTACGAGGTCGAGCTCGGCCCCGCCGTGAAGGTCGAGAAGATCACGGCGCTCACCAAGAACATCGCGTACGCCGTGGCCAGCCCGGACGTCCGGATCATCTCGCCGATCCCGGGCAAGTCGGCCGTCGGCATCGAGATCCCCAACAGCGACCGCGAGATGGTCAACCTCGGCGACGTCCTGCGCCTCGCGGACGCGGCGGGCGACGACCATCCGATGCTGGTGGCGCTCGGCAAGGACGTCGAGGGCGGCTACGTGATGGCCAACCTGGCGAAGATGCCGCACATCCTGGTCGCCGGAGCCACCGGCTCCGGCAAGTCCTCGTGCATCAACTGCCTCATCACCTCGGTGATGATAAGAGCGACCCCCGAGGACGTGCGGATGGTCCTGGTCGACCCCAAGCGGGTCGAACTCACCGCGTACGAGGGCATCCCGCACCTGATCACGCCGATCATCACCAACCCCAAGCGGGCCGCCGAGGCGCTCCAGTGGGTGGTGCGCGAGATGGACCTGCGCTACGACGACCTGGCCGCGTTCGGCTTCCGGCACATCGACGACTTCAACGAGGCCATCCGCAACGGCAAGGTCAAGCTGCCCGAGGGCAGCGAGCGGGAGCTGAGCCCCTACCCGTACCTGCTGGTGATCGTGGACGAGCTGGCCGACCTGATGATGGTCGCGCCCCGGGACGTCGAGGACGCCATCGTCCGCATCACCCAGTTGGCCCGGGCCGCCGGCATCCATCTGGTCCTGGCCACCCAGCGTCCGTCCGTGGACGTCGTCACCGGTCTGATCAAGGCGAACGTGCCCTCGCGGCTCGCCTTCGCCACCTCGTCCCTCGCCGACAGCCGGGTCATCCTCGACCAGCCGGGCGCGGAGAAACTCATCGGCAAGGGTGACGGCCTCTTCCTGCCGATGGGCGCGAACAAGCCCGTCCGCATGCAGGGCGCCTTCGTCACCGAGGACGAGGTCGCGGTCGTCGTCCAGCACTGCAAGGACCAGATGGCGCCGGTCTTCCGGGACGACGTCACCGTCGGCACCAAGCAGAAGAAGGAGATCGACGAGGACATCGGCGACGACCTCGACCTGCTGTGCCAGGCGGCCGAGCTGGTGGTCTCCACCCAGTTCGGCTCGACGTCGATGCTCCAGCGCAAGCTCCGCGTCGGGTTCGCGAAGGCCGGGCGGCTGATGGATCTGATGGAGTCGCGGAACATCGTCGGGCCGAGCGAGGGCTCCAAGGCGCGGGACGTGCTCGTCAAGCCGGACGAGCTGGACGGAGTACTCGCCGTCATCCGCGGGGAGTCGGCGGAGTGACCGCGCGGGAGCGGCGCGCTGACGGTGCGGTGACGCTGGGGGAGGCTCTCGGGCGCAGCGCCCGGGAGCCGTGGAGCGCGCCGCGCGGGAGCACCGAGCGGGCCGTGCGGAGGCTGCGGTACGCCGTGCGGGGCACCGCCGGTTCACCCGTGCGGCCGGAACGAGACC
Organism: Streptomyces sp. NPDC053755; assembly: GCF_040677675.1. Lineage (NCBI taxonomy): Bacteria > Bacillati > Actinomycetota > Actinomycetes > Kitasatosporales > Streptomycetaceae > Streptomyces > Streptomyces sp. NPDC053755. The sequence continues at coordinate 12,758 of NZ_JBFASK010000002.1, forward strand.
TGGCCGAGACTCACTCGTAAGGGAAGGGCGGGCAACCGTTTCCCTTGGTCGTACGTCAAGTTGGAGACAAGGACAGAACGATGTCCCAGCCTCATGGCGTACAAACCGAGTCCGCCCGGTTGCCCCACCCTTTCGTACCACCCATAGACTGAACATCCAGCAGGTGGCTACACGCTCGAAAGGCGCTCTCGTGTCCATCGGCAACTCCCCCGAAGACGACCGGAACGTCCCGGCAGACGACCGGGATTCGATCGGTCGCGTTCTCCAGCAGGGCCGCGTCGCCGCCGGCCTCACCGTCGAAGACGTCAGTGCCTCCACCCGTGTCCGGATTCCGATCGTGCACGCGATCGAGGAGGACGACTTCTCGCGCTGTGGCGGCGACGTCTACGCCCGCGGGCACATCCGCACGCTCGCGCGCGCCGTCGGGCTCGATCCGGCGCCGCTCGTCGACCAGTACGACGCCGAGCACGGCGGCCGTCCCGCGCCGACCCCCGCCGCACCGCTCTTCGAGGCGGAACGCATCCGCCCCGAGCCGCGCCGTCCCAACTGGACCGCCGCCATGGTCGCGGCGATCGTGGCCGTCGTCGGCTTCGCCGGCTTCACCATGTTCAGCGGGAACGACGCTTCCAGCGGCTCCGGCACGGTGGCGGAAGGCCCCGCCCCCGTGAAGAACCCCGTCAAGCCCAAGCCGACCAAGCCCGCCGACCCCAAGCCCGTGCCCTCCGAGAGCGCCATCGCGGCGGTCCCGAAGGACAAGGTCACGGTCAAGCTGACCGCGACCGACGACAAGAGCTGGATCTCCGCCAAGGCCCACGACGGCAAGCTGCTCTTCGACGGGCTGCTGCTCAAGGGCGACTCCAAGACCTTCCAGGACGACGAGCGCATCGACCTGATCCTCGGCAACGCCGGACCCATCGAGCTCTACGTGAACGGCAAGAAGGTCGCGCAGAAGTTCGAATCCGGGCAGGTCGAGCGGCTCTCGTACACCAAGGGCGACCCCGAGGCCGGCTGATCGCGCCGGCCGCCAGGCCCCGTCTCCTCCCGTACCCCCGTCGCGCGGCAACCCTGCGCGGCGGGGGTACGGTCAGGACGAAGTAGTCTTGAGCCCATGCCCGAACGCCGTACCGTCGCCCTTGTCACTCTTGGCTGCGCCCGTAACGAGGTGGACTCGGAGGAGCTCGCAGGCCGCTTGGCAGCGGACGGCTGGGAGCTCGTCGAGGACGCATCGGACGCGGACGTCGCCGTCGTCAACACCTGCGGATTCGTCGAAGCCGCCAAGAAGGACTCCGTCGACGCCCTCCTCGAAGCCAACGATCTGAAGGATCACGGCAAGACCCAGGCCGTCGTCGCGGTCGGCTGCATGGCCGAGCGGTACGGCAAGGAGCTGGCCGAGGCCCTGCCCGAAGCCGACGGTGTGCTCGGCTTCGACGACTACGCCGACATCTCCGACCGCCTCCAGACGATCCTCAGCGGCGGGAACGTCGAGGCGCACACGCCGCGTGACCGGCGCGCCCTGCTTCCGCTCTCCCCGGTGGAGCGGCAGGAGGCGGCCGCCGCCGTGGCGCTGCCCGGCCACGGCGCCGTAGAGGCGCCGGAGAACGTCCCGAGCGACCTCCCCGAGGGCCTGGCCCCGGCCTCAGGGCCGCGCGCGCCGCTGCGCCGCCGACTGGACACCAGCCCCGTCGCCTCGGTCAAGCTCGCCTCCGGCTGCGACCGCCGCTGCTCGTTCTGCGCCATCCCGTCCTTCCGCGGCTCCTTCGTGTCGCGCCGCCCCTCCGACGTCCTCGGCGAGACGCGCTGGCTCGCCGCGCAGGGGGTGAAGGAGATCATGCTGGTCTCCGAGAACAACACCTCCTACGGCAAGGACCTCGGTGACATCCGCCTCCTGGAGACGCTGCTGCCCGAGCTGGCCGCCGTCGACGGGATCGAGCGGGTCCGGGTCAGCTACCTCCAGCCCGCCGAGATGCGTCCCGGGCTGATCGACGTGCTGACGTCGACCGAGAAGGTCGCTCCCTACTTCGACCTGTCCTTCCAGCACAGCGCCCCGGACGTGCTGCGGGCGATGCGGCGCTTCGGCGACACCGACCGCTTCCTGGAGCTTCTGGAGACGATCCGCTCCAAGGCCCCCACCGCCGGCGCCCGCTCCAACTTCATCGTCGGCTTCCCCGGCGAGACCGAGGCGGACTTCGCCGAGCTGGAACGCTTCATCACCCACGCCCGGCTGGACGCCATCGGTGTCTTCGGCTACTCCGACGAGGACGGCACCGAGGCCGCCACGTACGAGCACAAGCTCGACCAGGAGGTCGTGGACGAGCGGCTCGCCCACCTGTCGCGGCTCGCCGAGGAGCTCACCGCCCAGCGTGCGGAGGAGCGGATCGGAGAGACCCTGGAAGTACTCGTCGAAACGGTGGACGCCGTCGACGAGGACGGCGTGATCGGCCGCGCGGCCCACCAGGCGCCCGAGACGGACGGCCAGGTGGTCCTCACCCCCGAGTCCGCCGCACGCCACGATCTGGCCCCCGGCCGTATGGTCAGGGCCAAGGTCGTGGGAACGGAAGGCGTCGACCTGGTGGCCGAGTGTCTTGACGAGGAGGCGGGCAGATGACCGGAGTCCCGGCGTCCGCGACGGGCGGGCCCGGTAGGCCCGCGCCCGGCGGCAAGCTGGGCGCTGCGGCCGTCAACCAGGCCAGCCTGTGGAACATCGCCAACATCCTGACCATGGTCCGGCTGGTGCTGGTCCCCGCCTTCGTGGTGCTGCTGTTCCAGGACGGCGGCCACGATCCCGCGTGGCGCGCCTGGGCCTGGGCCGCGTTCGCCGTCGCCATGATCACGGACATCTTCGACGGGCATCTGGCGCGGACGTACAACCTGGTCACGGACTTCGGGAAGATCGCCGACCCGATCGCCGACAAGGCGATCATGGCCGCCGGACTGATCTCCCTGTCCTGGCTGGGGGACCTGCCGTGGTGGGTGACGGGCGTGATCCTCGCCCGGGAGCTCGGCGTCACCCTGATGCGGTTCTGGGTGATCCGCCACGGGGTGATCCCGGCCAGCCGCGGCGGCAAGATGAAGACGCTGGCGCAGGGCACGGCGGTCGGCATGTACGTGCTCGTGATGACCGGTCCGCTCGCCACCCTGCGCTTCTGGGTGATGGCGGTCGCCATCGTGCTGACGGTCGTCACCGGCCTGGACTATGTGCGACAGGCGGTCGTCCTGAGGCGCCAGGGACTGGCCGCCGAGCGTGCCGAACGGTCCGGCGGGCCGGCGGTGCCGGGGCCCACGGCGGGGTCCGCGCGATGAAAGAGGCCGCCCTGGTGCTGGATCTGCTCGCGGAGCGTGGTCACACCGTGGCCGTCGCGGAGTCCCTCACGGGCGGTCTGGTGGCCGCGGAGCTGACGTACGCGCCTGGGGCGTCGGCCGGCTTCCGCGGGTCCGTCACGGCGTACGCCACGCCGCTCAAGGCGGAACTCCTGGGCGTCGACCAAGCCCTCCTGGCGGACCGCGGGGCGGTCGATCCGGAGGTCGCGCTGCAGATGGCGGCCGGTGTGCGCGATCGGCTCGGATCGGACTGGGGCATCTCCACGACCGGTGTCGCCGGACCCGAGCCGCAGGACGGGCAGCCCGTCGGGACGGTGTACGTCGCCGTCGCCGGACCGGCCGGATCGGGCGCCGCGGCCGGGAAAGTGGCCTCATTGCGGTTGAACGGCGACCGCGCGGACATCCGTAGAGAGAGCGTACGCAGCGTGCTGGAACTGCTCGGCGACGAACTGTCGGGAAATGCGCGGGCACAGGATACGGAACAGAACGGGGGGAATTGATGTTTGCAGCCCTGAGTGAACACGACATCGCTCCCCGCACGGCCGCAGCGCGAGGCGGTACGGTGGGGCGTGAAGGATGCGGCTACGCGGTCCGAGGAGGGAGCCACCGATGATTCTGCTCCGTCGCCTGTTGGGTGACGTGCTGCGTCGGCAGCGCCAGCGCCAGGGCCGTACTCTGCGCGAAGTCTCCTCGTCCGCCCGAGTTTCGCTCGGCTATCTCTCCGAGGTGGAGCGGGGGCAGAAGGAGGCTTCCTCCGAGCTGCTCTCCGCGATCTGCGACGCGCTTGACGTACGGATGTCCGAGCTCATGCGTGAAGTGAGCGACGAGCTGTCGCTGGCCGAACTGGCCCAATCGGCAGCGGCGAGCGAACCGGTGCCGGCGCCGGTACGCCCGATGCTCAATTCGGTGTCGGTGACGTCGGTGGCAGGTGTGCCCACCGAGCGGGTGACCATCAAGGCGCCCGCGGAAGCGGTGGACGTCGTCGCTGCCTGAACCGGCCTGAACCGAATGGGCGAGAGCCCCGGAAGGTGTCCCAGAGCGGACACCAGCCGGGGTTTTTGTCTTTTTCCGGGCCGGTCGTCAGGGTTCGCGCGCTTGGTTTGAGATGCCCGATGCGGGTCATGCGTGCCATGGTGAGGAAACGTACGACTGGTTGGAGAACAGGCATGTCCGTCGTGAAGAGCTCGTTGTCCGAGGCCGACCTCAAGACGGTCGGCGATGCCCTGCAGGGTGCCCTGGTCGACCTCGTCGACCTCGGCCTGGTCGCCAAGCAGGTTCACTGGAACGTGGTCGGGCCCCGGTTCCGCTCCGTCCACCTCCAGCTCGACGAAGTCGTGGTGAGCGCCCGCCAGCACTCGGACGTGGTCGCCGAACGCGCGTCGGCGGTCGGTGTCAACCCCGACGGCCGGGCGGCGTCCGTGGCCTCCGGGAGCGCCATCGGCGAGGTTCCCACGGGCTGGATCAAGGACACGGACGCGGTGAAGATCCTGGTCGACGCGCTGGGCGCGGTGATCACGCGGATGCGGGAGCGGATCGAGGTCACGGACGAGCCCGACCCGGTCACCCAGGACATTCTGATCGGCCTCACGGCCGACCTCGAGAAGCACGCGTGGATGTTCCAGGCGGAGAGCGCCTAACCGTGACGGGCGGCGTGCGTGAGGGAGGCGGGGCGGGCTCGACGGGCCCGTCGAGCCTCCCGCGCGCCCGTGCGGCCTTCGATGCGCCCTCCCGCCGCGCGATACGCCCGGTCTAGCGTCGACCGGAGGAGGCGGCCATGGTACGGCGACGGTTTCCGCTGGTCGCGCTCGCGCTGGTGGCGAGCGGACTGGCGGTCGGCGGGCTGTGGTGGTGGGCCGTCCTGCGCCTCGTCCTGGTGCCGGACCGGTCCGGGCTGGTCGAGGGCGTCGTGGCAGCCGGCGGCTGGGGACTGAGCCTGCTGCCGGTGCATGTGGCGGCGTCCACCTCGCGTCGGCCCGGGGGCCGAATACGGCCGGGGAGCGCCGGGCCCACGGCCTGGCGCGGATGGTTCACGGCCTGGCAGGAGCGGTTCACCACGGCATCGCGACCCCGCCGTTCGGGCGGAGGATCTGACCCGTCGTGAACGACGAGGCGTCCGAGGCGAGGTGGAGCACCGCGTGGGCGATGTCCTCGGGCTCGCCGACCCGGCGCAGGGGTGAGTGCCGGACCATCGCCGCCTCCGCCTCTTCCTGCGCGGCCGGTTCGTCGCGGTCGGTCATAGGCGTGCGAATCCATCCGGGGGCGACCGCGTTGACGCGTATGCCGTGCCCGCCGACCTCGGTGGCCAGGGTCTTGGTCAGTTGCACCACGGCGGCCTTGGCGACGCTGTAGCAGAGCAGGCCCGCACGCGCCGAGTCCACCGCTCCCGAAGCCATGGTGACGACCGAACCGCGGGTGCCCGAGGCGATCATCGACCGGGCGCCCTCCTGGCATGCGTACAACACTCCTTTGAAGTCGACCGCGAACACGCGGTCGAACTCCTCGTCGCACGTCTCCAGGACCGTGCTCGTGTGCATGATCCCGGCGATCGCGGCCATGACGTGGAGCGGCCCCGGGACGCTGCCGACTGCCGCCGCCAGAGCGGCGCGGTCGGTGACGCCGAGGAGGTGGAGGCGGGCTGCCGGGCCCCCGCCGTCGGCGACGCGGACCGCGGTCTCCCGAAGTCCCCGTTCGTCCCGGTCCGCGCAGTGGACCGTCGCGCCCGCCTGCGCGAGGAGGACGGCCGTCGCGCGGCCGATCCCGCCCGCGGCGCCGGTCACGAAGGCGGTGCGGCCGCTGAGGTCGTACGCCGTGAGAGGCATGAGGGGACCGTACGGGCGAATCTGACGGCCCGTCAATCAGTCGGTGGGGCCCTTCTGGCAGCCCGGACACCAGTAGGTGACGCGGTCGCCGAGTTCGGCCTTGCGGATGGCGGTCCCGCAGCGCAGGCAGGGGCGGCCGCGTCGCCCGTAGACGTAGAGGTCCTGGGAGGACCTCCGGGCGGACGTCGTCTTGCGGGAGGTCCGGTCCTTGTTCTCCTCCAGGAGGCGGCGGGCCGTGGCGACGAGCCGTTCGGGCACCTCCGACGGCAGCTCGCCCACCGGCAGCCAGGGCGTGACCGCGGCCAGGAAGGCCAGCTCCGACTTGTAGACGTTGCCGATGCCCGCCAGATTGCGCTGGTCCAGAAGGGCCTCGCCGAGTGACCGCGCGGGGTCGGCGGTGAGCCGGCGGACCGCTTCGGCCGGGTCCCAGTCCGGGCCGAGCAGGTCCGGACCGAGGTGACCCACGACGTCCGGTTCCTCGGAGGTGCGGATCAGTTCGAGGACGGGCAGGCGGTAGCCCACCGCCGTGCGCTCGTCGTTGCCGAGGATCGCCCGGACCTGGTGGAGGGGGCCGCCGCGCCACCGCTCATCGTTGGCGTACACCTGCCAGGAGCCGTCCATCCGCAGATGGGAATGGAGGGTCAGACCGCCCTCGATCCGGGTGAGCAGGTGCTTCCCGCGCGGGGTGACGTCGAGGACCGCACGGCCGGTGAGGTCGGCCGTCGCGAACCGGGGCACGCGCAGATCGGACCGGGTCAGCACCCGCCCCGCCAGTGCCGCGTGCAGCCGATGGGCGGCCAGCCAGATGGTGTCTCCTTCGGGCATGGCTCCATCATGCGGGATCGCCGGGCGGGGGCGGGCGCCCTCGGGGCGGAGCCGGAGGCCGGGGGTACGGGTTGCTGTCGTCGAGTGCCCCGGCCGGGCCGGCTCGCGGACTCAGGGGCGGAGGCGGAGGCCGCGGGGGGTGGCGTGGAAGCCGGCGGTCTCCAGGGCTCGGGCGAGGGGGGAGGTGAGCGCGGCGGCTCCGTTGACCCGCTCCACCGTGACCGTGCCGAGCGAGCCCGCGAGGGCGGACGTGGCCAGCGCCTCGGCGGCGGCTCTCAGCGCCGGGTCGTCCGGATCCTCGGGCCAGCACAGCAGCGTCTTTCCGCCGCGCTCCATGTAGAGCGTCAGCTCGCCGTCGACCACCACGACCATCGCACCTGCCTTGCGGCCGGCTTTGTGGCCCGCGCCCGTCGGAGGCTCGGGCCACGGCAGCGCGGCGCCGTACGCGTTGGCCGGGTCGGCGGCGGCCAGCACCACCGCGCGCGGTCCCGCCCCTGCCTCGGCGCCACGGTCGCGGGCGGTCGCCGCGGCCCGGAGCCGGTCCACCGCGCCGTCCATCGCGAACTGGGCCGCGCCGAGCCCCTCCACCACATAACCGCGCCGGGCCTGTCCGCTGTCCTCGAAGGCCGACAGGATGCGGTACGTCGCCGAGAAGCCGCCCTCGACGCCCTCGGCGGCCACGGCGCCCCGGGTGACGACCCCGTGCCGGTCCAGGAGGGTGCGGGCGAGCGCGTGGGCGCGATGGGTCGGTTCCGGCTCGGCCGGAGGGAGCAGCGACCAGCGGCCGCTGACCGTCGGCGGACCGGTCCGGGAGGCCGTCCGGGCGGCCGCGGTAAGCGTGCCGTAGCGCCCGCGGGGGACCGTCCGCTTGGCGCGGTGCGCGGTGGAGCCCGCCGTGCGGCCGGAACCGAGCAGCGAACGCAGCGGTGCGAGGGTGTCGTTGGTGAGCCGCCCCGACCAGGCCAGGTCCCATACCGCGTCGGCCAGTTGCGGATCGGTCGCGTCCGGGTGGGTGGTGGCCCTGACCTGGTCGGCGATCTGACGGAAGAACAGGCCGTAGCCCCCGGTCAGGGCGGTGAGCACGGACTCGTGCAGGGCGGTGGTCTCGAGCGGGTGCGGCGGCGGGAGGAGCAGGGGCGCCGCGTCCGCGAGGTAGAGGGAGACCCAGCCGTCCTTGCCGGGCAGGGCGCCCGCGCCGGCCCAGACGACCTCGCCGGTCGTGGTCAGCTCGTCGAGGAGTGCGGGGGAGTAGTCCCGGACCCGGGACGGCAGGATCAGTTTCTCCAGGGCCGAGGCGGGCACGGGCGCGCCCTGCAGCTGCTCGACGGCCCGCGCGAGGCCGTCGATCCCGCGCAGGCTGCTGCCGCCCAGGTGCTGCCACTGGGGAAGGAAGGTGGCGAGCGCGGCCGGGGGCACCGGCTCCAGCTCGTGCCGGAGGGCCGCGAGCGAGCGGCGGCGCAGACGGCGCAGCACCGCCGCGTCGCACCACTCCTGCCCGATCCCCGAGGGGTGGAACTCGCCCTGGACGACCCGGCCGGCCGCGGACATCCGCTGGAGGGCGCCGTCGGTGACGGCGGCGCCCAGACCGAAGCGCGCGGCGGCCGCGGACGACGTGAACGGCCCGTGCGTGCGCGCGTACCGGGCGAGGAGGTCGCCCAGCGGGTCCTTGACCGGCTCCGTGAACGCCTCGGGCACTCCGACCGGCAGGGCCGTGCCCAGCGCGTCCCTGAGCCGGCCGGCGTCCTCGATCGCCGCCCAGTGGTCCGTGCCGGAGATCCGGACGCGCAGGGCCCGGCGGGCCGTGGAGAGCTGGGGAGCCCAGTCCGGGTCGGCGCCCCGCTCCGCCAGCTCGGCGTCGGTGAGCGGACCGAGGACGCGCAGCAGGTCGGCGACGCCCTCCACGTCCTTGATCCTGCGGTCCTCGGTGAGCCACTGGAGCTCCCGCTCCAGCTCGCTCAGCACGTCGGCGTCGAGCAGCTCGCGCAGCTCCGCCTGGCCGAGGAGCTCGGCGAGGAGCCGTGAGTCCAGGGAGAGGGCGGCCGCCCGCCGTTCGGCGAGGGGCGAGTCGCCCTCGTACAGGAACTGGGCGACGTAGCCGAAGAGGAGGGAGCGGGCGAACGGGGACGGCTCCGGGGTGGTGACCTCGACCAGCCGGACCCGGCGGGACTCGATGTCGCCCATCAGCTCGGTGAGCCCGGGGACGTCGAAGACGTCCTGGAGGCACTCGCGGACGGCCTCCAGGACGATCGGGAAGGAGCCGAACTCGCTGGCGACCTGGAGCAGCTGCGCGGCGCGCTGGCGCTGCTGCCAGAGGGGCGTGCGCTTGCCCGGGTTGCGCTTGGGCAGCAGCAGGGCCCGGGCGGCGCATTCGCGGAACCGGGAGGCGAACAGGGCCGAGCCGCCGACCTGGTCGGTGACGATCTGGCTGATCTCGCCCTTGTCGAAGAGCGCGTCGGCCGCCCCGATCGGGGCCTGGTCGGCGTCGTACGTCGTGTCGAGGTGCCGGTCGGTGCCCGCCGGGTCGTGGTCGAGGAGGTCCAGGCCCATCAGGTCGGCGTCCGGGAGCCGCAGCACGATCCCGTCGTCGGCGTGCATGACCTGGGCGTCCATGCCGTACCGCTCGGCGAGCCGGGCACCGAGGGCCAGCGCCCAGGGAGCGTGCACCTGGGCCCCGAAGGGGGAGTGGATGACGACCCGCCAGTCGCCCAGCTCGTCGCGGAAGCGCTCCACGAGGATCGTGCGGTCGTCCGGCACATGACCGCAGGCCTTGCGCTGCTCGTCCAGATAGGCGAGGACGTTGTCGGCGGCCCAGCCGTCCAGGCCGGCGGTGAGCAGTCGCAGCCGGGCGTCCTCGGGCTCGAGCGAACCGACCTCGCGCAGGAACGCCCCCACCGCGCGGCCCAGCTCGAGCGGACGGCCCAGCTGGTCGCCCTTCCAGAAGGGCAGCCGGCCCGGCACGCCCGGCGCGGGGGAGACCAGGACCCGGTCGCGGGTGATGTCCTCGATCCGCCACGACGTGGTGCCCAGGGTGAAGACGTCCCCGACCCGGGACTCGTACACCATCTCCTCGTCGAGCTCCCCGACTCGCCCGCCGCCCTTCTTCGGGTCGGCGCCCGCCAGGAAGACTCCGAACAGGCCGCGGTCGGGGATCGTGCCGCCGGAGGTGACGGCCAGCCGCTGCGCGCCGGGGCGGCCCGTGACCGTGCCGGCGACGCGGTCCCAGACCACGCGCGGGCGCAGCTCGGCGAAGGCGTCCGAGGGATAGCGGCCGGCCAGCATGTCCAGGACGGCCGTGAAGGCCGACTCGGGCAGGGAGGCGAAGGGGGCGGCCCGGCGGACCACGGTCAGCAGGTCGTCCATCTGCCAGGTGTCCAGGGAGACCATCGCGACCAGCTGCTGTGCCAGCACGTCCAGGGGGTTCGCAGGGATCCGCAGCGACTCGATGGACCCGCTGCGCATCCGCTCGGTGACCACGGCCGCCTGGACGAGGTCGCCGCGGTACTTCGGGAAGACCACGCCCGTGGAGACGGCGCCGACCTGGTGTCCCGCGCGGCCCACCCGCTGCAGGCCGGAGGCGACCGAGGGAGGCGACTCGACCTGGACGACGAGGTCGACCGCGCCCATGTCGATGCCCAGCTCCAGGCTGGAGGTCGCCACCACGGCGGGCAGCCGGCCCGCCTTCAGGTCCTCCTCGACCTGGGCGCGCTGCTCCTTGGAGACCGAGCCGTGGTGCGCCCGGGCGAGCAGTGCCGGAGCGCCCTGCGCCGCCCCCGACTGGGCCATGATCTCGGCCGGCGGGGAGCCCTCGGGGAGCGCCTCGCCGGTGGCGCGCTCGTACGCGATCTCGTTGAGCCGGTTGCAGAGCCGCTCGGCGAGCCGGCGCGAATTGGCGAAGACGATCGTGGAGCGGTGGGACTGGACGAGGTCGGCGATGCGCTCCTCCACGTGCGGCCAGATCGACGGCTTGTCGCCGCCCTCCTTGCCGTCGGGGGCGGGGGAACCGACCAGCTCGCCCATGTCCTCCACCGGGACGACGACGGAGAGATCGAACTCCTTGCCCGAGGGCGGCTGCACGATCTCCACCCTGCGCCGCGGGGAGAGATAGCGGGCCACCTCGTCCACCGGGCGGACGGTCGCCGAGAGACCGATCCGGCGCGCCGGGCGCGGCAGCAGCTCGTCGAGCCGCTCCAGGGACAGCGCGAGATGGGCACCGCGCTTGGTCGCCGCGACCGCGTGCACCTCGTCGAGGATCACCGTCTCGATGCCGGACAGGGCATCGCGCGCGGCGGAGGTCAGCATGAGGAACAGGGACTCGGGGGTGGTGATCAGGATGTCCGGCGGCTTGGTCGCGAGCGCCCGGCGCTCGGCGGCCGGGGTGTCGCCGGAGCGGATGCCCACCCGCACCTCCGGCTCCGGCAGCCCCAGCCGCACCGACTCCTGGCGGATCCCGGTCAGGGGAGAACGGAGATTGCGCTCCACGTCGACCGCGAGGGCCTTCAGCGGCGAGACGTAGAGCACCCGGCAGCGCTTCTTGGGGTCCGCGGGCGGGGGGGCCGAGGCGAGCTGGTCGAGGGAGGCGAGGAAGGCGGCCAGGGTCTTGCCGGATCCGGTGGGCGCCACGACGAGCACGTCGGAGCCCGCGCCGATGGCCTGCCAGGCGCCTTCCTGCGCCGCCGTGGGCGCGCTGAAGGCCTGGGTGAACCAGCCGCGGGTCGCGGGGGAGAACGAGTCGAGCGCAGACCTGACCATGCCCCCCATCGTGCACCCGGCCACTGACAACGGGTGGTGGTGACGGGTCCGGCGGGGTGGCGTGGGCGTGCCGGGCGGGTGGCGGTGCGGTGGGCGGCCGGGTGGAGGAGGCCTGTCCATGACATGGACGCGCAGGTCGGAGGCGGTGCGGGCGGCGCAGAATGGAACCCATGGCGATCCAGCCGAGCGGCGGTCACAAGGACGAATGGGCCAGGCACTGGCAGTACCCGGGCGTGCCCGGCCTCGATCTGCTGCGCGCCCGCTATGTGAGCCACTCCTTCACCCGTCACAGCCACGAGGGGTTCGTCCTCGGCGCCGTGCGCCGGGGGATCGAGGACGTGGTGATGCCGGAGGGCACGATCCGGGCCCGGCCCGGCACCGTGGTCCTCATCAACCCCGAGGTCCCGCACGCGGCGCACGCCGGCGTGCCCGAGGGCTGGTCGTACGCCACTCTCTACCCGTCCTCCCAGCTGATCGCCGGGATCGCGGACGAGGAGACCACCCTTCGCGGGACGGTCGGGTTCGCCGAGACGATCGTGGAGGACGAGGAGACCGCCCGGCTCATCCAGGCCGTGCACCGGGCCGCCGAGGAGGGCAACGCCCTCGCCGCCGACAGTTTGCTGCGGATCGGCGTGGCCCGGTTGCTGCGCCGGCACGGCCAGACCCTGCCGGCCCGCACCCCGCAGGCGGCCGGAAGCCGCGCGGCGGTCAGGGCCCGGGAGGTCCTGGAGGGGCGGATGTCCGAGCCGCCCTCCCTGGAACAGCTGGCCCGGCAGCTCGGTGTCAGCCCGTTCGCGCTGCTGAGGGCGTTCAAGAGCGAGTACGGCATGCCCCCGCACACCTGGCTCACCAACGCGCGCGTACGCCGTGCCCGTAGCCTGCTGGAGAACGGTGTCGCGCCGAGCGAGGCGGCCGTGACCGTCGGGTTCACCGACCAGCCCCACCTGAACCGGCATTTCACCCGGATCGTCGGGGTTCCTCCCGGTGCCTACCAACGCGAGCGCGCAAGAACGTACAAGACCGGGTGACGAGGCGGCTCGTAACGTCCCTGGCGTGGCAGAACAGACAGCACCCCCGGTCATCCGGGACGCACCAGAGAAAACGGACTCCGCGGTCGTACGGGACGCACTCGGCGTCGGCATCGCCGTCGGGCTCTCCGGCTTCGCCTTCGGCGTGACGTCGGCGGGGGCCGGGCTCACCCTGCTCCAGACCTGCGCGCTCAGCCTGCTCGTCTTCACCGGGGCCTCGCAGTTCGCGCTCGTGGGCGCGCTCGCCGCGGGCGGCAACCCGTTCACGGCCGCCGCCGGAGCCTTCTTCCTCGGCACCCGGAACGCCTTCTACGGCCTGCGGCTCTCCCAGCTGCTCGCCCTGCCGCGGGCGGTCAGGCCGTTCGCCGCCCAGTGGGTGATCGACGAGACGACGGCGGTGGCGCTCGCGCAGCCCACGCGGCGGGCCGCGCGGATCGGGTTCACCGTCACCGGCATCACGCTCTACGTGCTGTGGAACCTGACGACGCTGCTCGGAGTGCTCGGCGCCGAAGCCCTCGGCGACACCGAGGCCTGGGGCCTCGACGCCGCCGGTCCGGCCGTCTTCCTGGCGCTGCTCGCCCCGATGCTGCGCACCGCCACCGAGCGGGCCACGGCGGGAATCGCGGTCCTGCTCGGCCTCGGACTGCTGCCCGTCCTGCCTGCCGGTGTCCCCGTCCTCGCGGCGGCGCTCGCCGCGCCCCTCGTGCTGTGGGTCCAGGGCCGGCGCGACGCCGCGAAGGCGGGGAGCGGCGGCGAGAGCGCACGCGGCGGGGACGCCGGGAAGAGCGCCGAGGCCGGGGAGTTCTCAGCGCAGGGGGAGAACGGGAGGGCACCAGCGCACGGGGAGAGAGGGAAGTCCCCAGCGAACGGCCAGGGCAGGCGGGCCCCGGTGAGCGGGCGCGGCGGGAGGACCGAGGCCGCCGGGGAGAGCGGAACGGCCCGGGCGACCGGGGACAGCGGAACGGAGGGCGGCCGGTGAACGTCTGGATCGCCATCGGCCTCACCACGGCCGGGTGCTACCTCGTCAAGCTCCTCGGGCTCCTGGTGCCCGCGGGCACCCTGGAACGACCTCTCGTCCAGCGTCTCGCCGCCCTGCTGCCGGTGGCCCTGCTCGCGGCCCTCACCGCTCAGCAGACCTTCGCGGCCGGCGGGGCCCTCGTCCTGGACGCCCGCGCCGCGGGCATCGCGGCCGCCGCCGTGGCCCTGATCGTTCGGGCCCCCTTCCTGGTGGTGGTGGGGGCGGCGGTCGTCGTGACCGCGGGCGTCAGGGCCATCGGCGGCTGAAAAGGGCAGGGCGGCCCCGCCCGGCGCTTCGCCGTCAGTCGATCGGGCGGCCGTGGGCGCGCAGCGTCCGCAGGGCCTCGATCGTGACGACGGGGCGCGCCTCGAGCGCCGTGCCGGGGGCCCACTGCCGCCAGGTCACCGGCCAGCCGCCGTCCTCGCCCTGAGCAGCGGCGAGGTGATCGAGGGAGCGTGCCATCTCCTCCTCCGTGAACCAGCGGCGGGCCAGCGAGTCCGGCACGCGCGCGTAGTCGTACGGAAAGTGGTGCTCGCCCGGGGCGTATCCGGGCGCCACCGGGAACTCGTCGAGCCGGTCGGGGTCGAGGACCGCCAGCCGCTGCTCCCGGACGAGGCGTCCCAGCCGGTCGCCCGCCGCCTGCGCCCGCGACCGGTCGGGGGCCCCGTCGAGGAAGGCCACGGCGGCCTGGATCTCGTACGGATGGGACTTCTCCAGCGACTCCACCGCCGCCCAGCAGAACTCGGTGGCACGGAACAGCCAGGCGTGCCAGACCTGGTTGCGGTGGAGCAGTCCGACCACCGGACCGGTGGAGAGCAGGTCGCTGGGCGGGGCGTCGACGACCGGTACGAAGGGCGCGTGGGGGTAGGCGCGCTGGGAGGGCAGGACCGCGGGCAGCGCGCCGTCGTGGGTGGACACCTCCGTGAGATAGCGGCAGATCCGCTCGATCCGCAGGCCGCCGCAGCGTCCGATGGAGTCCAGGACCCGCAGCGCGTGCCCGGTGTGCAGCGGCTGGCTGACCGGGCCGCGCAGATCGGGCTCGAGGGCGTGGCCGTACCCGCCGTCCTCGTTGAGGTAGGCCGACAGCGCGGCCTCGACGGGCTCCGCGCCCGCGCGCAGGAAGTGGTAGGCGAAGCGCCGTTGTTCGAGGACGCGGGCCGTGAGCCAGATGAAGTGCTCGGCACGCGCGAGGGGGGACGGCGCGTGCGGAGCCGCGGACGGATCCGCGAGAGGAGTTCCAGCCATGGTCCGACCGTAGGGCGGAAACGGCCGCTGACAAGGGGGATGGACCGGGCTGCACTCTTGGGAGCGGGATACTGGGGTCATGCGGTTGACGATTTTCTGGGAGCGGATGGCCGACCACTTCGGCGCGGCCTACGCCGAGTCCTTCGCGCGGGACCACGTGATGTCCGAACTCGGCGGGCGTACGGTCCACGAGGCCCTGGACGCGGGCTGGGAGGCCAAGGACGTGTGGCGCGCGGTCTGCTCGGCCGTCGGCGTGCCCGACGACAAGCGCTGACGAGCGCTGACGGGCGGGGCCGGGGCGCGATGTCCGTCCGGTGCGCGAGACTGGCGGGGTGGCTCCGACTGACGACTCCGACGAACCCGACCGGACAGAACCGACCGAACCGACAGCACCGGTGGGCGGCACCGGCGGCACCGGCGTGTCCGGCCCGGGCCGCGACACCGATGACACCGGCCGTACGCACGACACCGGCCGTACGCACGACACCGGCCGTACGCACGACACCGGCCTGGGCGCGACCGGGGACGAGCGGGGGCCCGGGCGGCCGGCGAGGCCCGGCGGCCCGGTGACCGCCGCGATGCCCGCGTCCGCCCCCGGCGGTGAAACGGCCGTCCCGCCCGCCGCGCGCATGCCCCGCTGGCTGCCGCGGGCCCTCGTGCTCGCCCTCGCGCTCTACGCCTGCTTCCAGCTCGGCAGCTGGGCCTTCCATCAGCTCATCGGGCTCCTGGTCAACATCCTCGTCGCCTTCTTCCTCGCCCTCGCCATCGAGCCGGCCGTCGGACGCATGGCGGCCCGGGGCATGCGCCGGGGGCTCGCCACCTTCCTGGTCTTCTTCGCCGTCATGGTCGTCGGCGTCGGCTTCGTCGTCCTGCTGGGTTCGATGCTCGCGGGCCAGATCGTCGACATGGTCGAGAACTTCCCCAAGTACCTCGACTCGTTGATCAACTGGATGAACCAGACGTTCCACACGGAGCTGTCCCGGGTCGAGGTCCAGGACAGCGTGCTGCGCTCCGACTGGCTGCGGAAGTACGTGCAGAACAGTGCCAGCGGTGTCCTGGACATCTCGGCCACGGTCCTCGGCGGCCTGTTCAAGCTGCTGACGATCTTCCTGTTCTCGTTCTACTTCGCCGCCGACGGCCCCCGGCTGCGTCGCGCCCTGTGCTCCGTCCTGCCGCCGACCCGCCAGACCGAGGTGCTGCGGGCCTGGGAGATCGCCGTCGACAAGACCGGCGGCTACCTCTACTCCCGCGGGCTGATGGCGCTGATCTCTGGTGTCGCCCACTTCGTCCTGCTGGAGGTCCTGGGCGTGCCCTACGCGCCCGCGCTCGCGGTGTGGGTCGGCCTGGTCTCGCAGTTCATCCCGACCATCGGCACGTATCTGGCGGGCGCGCTGCCGATGCTGATCGCGTTCACCGTGAACCCCTGGTACGCCTTGTGGGTGCTGGTGTTCGTCCTCATCTACCAGCAGTTCGAGAACTACGTCCTGCAGCCCAAGCTGACCTCCAAGACCGTGGACATCCACCCCGCGGTGGCGTTCGGTTCCGTGATCGCCGGGACGGCGCTGCTCGGCGCGGTCGGCGCGCTGATCGCGATCCCGGCCGTCGCCACGCTCCAGGCGTTCCTCGGCGCCTATGTGAAGCGGTACGACGTGACGGACGACCCCCGCGTGCACGGCCACCGGCGCTACGGCGAAGCCGTGGTCGCCCGGCTGCAGAAGGCGCTGCACCACAAGAAGGAGCAGGGCCGGGGCGCGTCCCGGGAGGAGGACGGCACCTGATCTTGTGGGATGCCGGACGGATCAGAGGTAGGAGGGGCGGGTCACCCGGTGCCGGAAGGTGCGCCAGGTCCACACCTGGGCGGCGACCAGGAGCGGTGTGACGACCAGCAGCGCCGGGACGAGCAGGGTGAGCGTGGCGGTGTCCGCCGCGTGCTCGGTCAGCGGGAGACCCGCTCCGGCCGGCAGCGCGAGTGCCCCCAGCAGCCCGCCGGTGAGGGCGAAGGACTGCCAGGAACCGGTCCGTCCGACCGGCCGGCGGGCGCGTTCGTAGGGGAGGCCCGTCAGCCGGAGCGTGGCGAAGCCGAGCCCGTGCGCGGCGAACAGGGCCGCCACGGCGAGGGCCGTGACGACGGCGACGGACCCGGTGGCGGCCTCGTACGGCTTCCCGGTCAGCAGCGCCGCCAGCAGCAGGCCCCAGGACAGCGCGACCGCCCAGCTGCCGCACACCACCGCCCCGTCGCACACCGCCCGCCAGGCGCGGCCCCCGCCGCGGCCGCGCGACCACAGGCCGGCGTCCCGGACCACCCAGCCCGTGAGCAGTGGCACGAGCACCGTGAACTGTCCGGTCAGCAACTCCCCTTCCAGGTCGGGGAAGCAGCCGATCAGCACGCCTGCGGTGGCGACGAGCCATACCTCGTTGCCCAAGAAGAAGGGCGCGAAGGAGGCGATGACCAGGCGCCGTTCGTGATCGGTGCGCCCGAGGTAGGGCATGAGCATTCCGGTGCCGATGTCCGCGCCGCCGAGGACGAGGTAGCCGGTGGCGAAGAAGGCGAGCAGGGCGATCGCGAGGATGTCGAGGGTGTGCACGGTCCGCTCCTCAGAAGCGCGCGGGGGGAAGGGCTGCTGCGTGTTCCTCGGGGGAGGCCGTGCGGTCGTCGTGACCGAGGCCGGAGTCGACGGGGCCCCGGCGGGCGCAGCGGGCCAGCAGCCATGCGTTGAGGACGGCGAGCAGAGCGAAGAGGGTGGTGAAGACGGCCAGTGAGACGCGCATCGACGTGGGGGACAGGTCGGAGACCGCGTCCTCGGTCCTCAGCAGCCCGTGGACGACCCAGGGCTGGCGGCCCGCCTCCCGGAAGACCCAGCCGCTGATCATCGCGACGTACGGCAGCGGCACGGCGGCCATCAGGGCGAGGTGCCAGAGCCGGAAGCGGAAGACGACCTTCTTGAAGCAGGCGAGGATCGCCCCGGCGAAGGTGAAGTACATCATCAGGCCGAAGCAGACGAGCATGACCAGGGCGCCGCCGCGGGTCCAGGCTTCGGAGGGGACGTAGTCGCCCGGGCCGTAACGCGCCGCCATGTCCGCCTGGATCCGCGCGATCTCGGCCGTCTCCTGGCTGAACACGGCCGACTTCATGGGCTGGAGGGTGCTCAGCGCACCGAGCTGGACGCCGCCGAAGGCGGCCGTCACCATCAGCGCCGGCAGGGAGAGGAACACCCCGATCCGCAGGCTCCGGCCGAAGAAGTCCCACTCGAGCGTGCGCCGGAAGAGGTGGTACGCGCTGACCCCGGCGACGAAGAAGCCGGCCGTGAGCAGGGACCCCGCGAGGACGTGGCCGAAGGCGAGCAGGGCGGACGGATTCGTCAGCACGGCGACGGGATCGTCCAGGACCAGCTTGTCGCCCTCGACGCGGTGCCCGACCGGGTTGTTGAGGAAGCCGTTGGTGACCAGGATCCAGTACGCGGAGAGGTACGCGGTCAGCGTGACGATCCAGATCGCCGCCAGATGGGCCCATCGGTTCAGGCGGTTCCAGCCGAAGATCCACAGGCCGAGGAAGGTCGACTCGACGAAGAACGCCACGATCGTCTCGACCGCGAGCGAGGCCCCGAAGACATTGCCCGCGTAGTGCGTGAGACCGCTCCAGCTCATCCCGAACTGGAACTCCATCACGATGCCGGTGACGATCCCGACCGCGTAGTTGATCACGTACAGCTGGCCCCAGAAGCGGACCATGCGCGCGTGCGCCGGCTTCCGGCCCACCGTCGCCACCGTCTGGAGCACGGCGACGACGGTCGCGAGCCCCAGCGTGAGGGCGACGAAGAGGAAGTGGCCGCCGGCCGTGAGCGCGAACTGCAGTCTGGCGAGATCGAGGACGTCTGGATTCACGTCGCCAGCGTCGGTGTACGGGTCGGGTCGCCGCGTCGGCCGGCGGGGGACACCGGCCCTACCCCACGGGTCGTGCCTCCCCCCGCGCGCGTACCCCGGGAGTTGCGTCCACGGCGGCGCGACCCCTAAGGGGTGGATGCGGGGGCGGGTGACCCCTGAGGAGTGGATCCGCGGGTGCGGGCCTCGCACGGTGCTCGTCGCACCGGCGTCGGTTCCGCTATCCCAGCCAGCCGGGCGTGATCATCCCCGACTCGTACGCCAGGATCACCAGCTGGGCCCGGTCCCGGACGCCGAGCTTGGTCATGATCCGGCTGACGTGCGTCTTCGCGGTCGCCGGGGAGAGGACGAGCCGCCCGGCGATCTCGTCGTTGGAGAGCCCGGCGCCCACCAGTCCCATCACCTCGCGCTCCCGCTCCGTCAGGGCGTTCAGGCGAGGGCCGGGGTCCGGCTGCCGGCCGCGGTTCGCGAACTCCCCGATCAGCCGGCGGGTGACGGCCGGGGCGATCAGCGCGTCGCCGCGCGCCACCACGCGTACCCCGTGCAGCAGCTCCATCGGCTCGGTGTCCTTCACGAGGAAGCCGCTGGCGCCGGCGCGCAGGGCGCCGTAGACGTGGTCGTCGACGTCGAAGGTGGTCAGGATGACCACCCGGACCCCTTCGAGCCGCGCGTCCGAGGTGATGCGGCGGGTGGCCTCCAGCCCGTCGAGGACCGGCATCCGGATGTCCATGAGCACCACGTCGGGGCGCAGCTCGCGGGCGAGCGCGATCGCCCGCTCCCCGTCCCCGGCCTCGCCGACGACCTCGATGTCGTCCTCGCCGGCCAGGATCGAGCGGAAGCCCGCTCGGACCAGGGTCTGGTCGTCGGCGAGTACGACACGGATCATCGGGGGTCCCCCTTGGAGGCGGTCTGCGGTGCGGTGCGTGCGGCGAACGGCAGCCGGGCGTCGACCCGGAAGCCCTCCGCGGTGCCGCGTGCGGTGAGTTCGCCGCCGAAGGCCAGGGCGCGCTCGGTCATCCCCCGGATGCCGCTGCCCAGCGGCGACTCCTCCGGGCAGCCCTCACCGTCGTCCTCGACGCGCAGCCGCAGCTCGTCCGCGCGCCAGTCGAGCGTGACCGTGGCGACGTGGGCCCGTGCGTGCCGGGTGACGTTGGTCAGCGACTCCTGCACGATCCGGTACGCGGCGAGGTCGACGGGCGGCGGCAGGTGTACGGGGGTGCCGACGACACTCGTACGGACGTCGAGCCCCGCACTCCTGGCGCGTTCCACCAGCTCGCCGAGGAGGGCGAGGCCGGAGGGCGGCGAGGTCGGCGCGGCCTCGTCGGCCTGGCGCAGGACCCCGAGCGTCGCCCGGAGCTCGCGCAGCGCGTCCTTGCTCGTGGCCTTCACCGCCTCCAGTGCCTCGGTGGCGGCGGCCAGGGCGATCTCCGGTTCGGGCTTCTTGCCCAGCCGGTGCAGCGCGGCCCCGGACTGGACGTTGATCAGCGAGATCGTGTGGCCCAGGACGTCGTGCAGTTCCCTGGCGATCCTCAGCCGCTCCTCGGTGGCGCTCTGCCGGGCCCGGGCCTCCTGCTCGCGTTCGGCGGCGAGCGCGCGCTGCTCGACCTCGTGGAGGTAGGCGAGCCGGGTCCGCTGGGCGCGCCCCACGGCGACCAGGCTGATGAGCCAGCCGGCGAGCATCACCAGCGAGGTGTCGTCCATCTGCCGGTGGCCGGGCTGCTGGCGGATCTCGCCGAGGCCGACGGCGAGCAGCGTCGCGGCGGCGAGCGCGACGGACGCGGCGAAGCGCCCTTCCGCCGCGGTGGTGTAGAGCGCGAGGGCGAAGGCGATCATCAGCGGTCCGTCCTGCGCGGACAGGGGGTAGTAGGCCACACAGGCGAGCAGCGTGACGACGGCGACCGTGACGGGCAGCCGACGGCGGAAGTAGAGCGCTCCGCAGCCGACCGCCAGCAAGGCCCACCCGAGGGCGGTGCGGGACGCCGGCTCGGTCGCGTAGCGCGCCGAGACCAGGGTCCAGACGGCCACGACGAGGGTGACGGCGAGCGTCACGACGGCGTCGGCGGCCCGGGGCGGCAGGCGGCCGCCACGGACGCGGGAGGGGAGGGCCATGTCAGGAAGGATAGGTGGCGGGGCAGCCTCCCCGACGCGTCCCGCCGGGGCCGGACCGAGGCGGCTCGGCCCCTTCGGCCCCTTCGCGCGGGGGGCGCGCCGGCAGGGGTCGGTGGCCCTCGGCCCGGCCCTCCGCCGTCGGCGTGGTGCGCTTGACACCAAAATCGAACATCCATTCTGATGGAGGTCCGGCCCCTGGAAACACGGGCTTCTCGGCGGGGGCGCCGCCGAGTTTTCCACAGGTCGGAAGGACGCCGGGGCCCATTGTCAGTGGCAGGGGTTAGCGTCTTTCACATGAAGCGATCGACTCAAGCAAACCGGGTGGAACCCATGGCAGGAACCGACCGCGAGAAGGCGCTCGACGCCGCGCTCGCACAGATTGAACGCCAATTCGGCAAGGGCGCCGTGATGCGCATGGGTGACCGCGTCCAGGAGCCGATCGAGGTGATCTCCACCGGATCGACCGCCCTCGACATCGCGCTCGGCGTCGGCGGTCTGCCCCGCGGCCGTGTCGTGGAGGTCTACGGCCCGGAGTCCTCCGGTAAGACGACCCTGACCCTGCACGCCGTCGCCAACGCCCAGAAGGCCGGCGGTCAGGTCGCCTTCGTGGACGCCGAGCACGCCCTCGACCCCGAGTACGCCAAGAAGCTCGGCGTCGACATCGACAACCTCATCCTGTCCCAGCCGGACAACGGCGAGCAGGCCCTCGAGATCGTCGACATGCTGGTCCGCTCCGGCGCCCTCGACCTCATCGTCATCGACTCCGTCGCCGCGCTCGTCCCGCGTGCGGAGATCGAGGGCGAGATGGGCGACTCGCACGTGGGTCTGCAGGCCCGACTGATGAGCCAGGCCCTCCGGAAGATCACCAGCGCCCTCAACCAGTCCAAGACCACGGCGATCTTCATCAACCAGCTCCGCGAGAAGATCGGCGTGATGTTCGGCTCGCCGGAGACCACGACCGGTGGCCGCGCCCTGAAGTTCTACGCATCGGTGCGCCTCGACATCCGCCGCATCGAGACCCTCAAGGACGGCACGGACGCGGTCGGCAACCGCACCCGGGTCAAGGTCGTCAAGAACAAGGTCGCGCCGCCCTTCAAGCAGGCCGAGTTCGACATCCTCTACGGCCAGGGCATCAGCCGCGAGGGCGGTCTGATCGACATGGGCGTGGAGCACGGCTTCGTCCGCAAGGCCGGCGCCTGGTACACGTACGAGGGCGACCAGCTCGGCCAGGGCAAGGAGAACGCCCGCAACTTCCTGAAGGACAATCCCGACCTCGCCGACGAGATCGAGAAGAAGATCAAGGAGAAGCTGGGCGTCGGAGTCCGGCCGAAGGACCCGACGGCCGAGCCGGCCGCGGAGGCCGCGGGCGTCGCAGAGACGGCCGCCGACGACGCCGCCAAGTCCCCCGCGACCCCGGCGGTCAAGGCGACCAAGGCGACCAAGGCCCCGGCGGCCAAGAGCTGACGCGGTGACCGGGCGTACCGAATGGCCGGGCGACAGCCCCGACTCGTCGAGGGCCGAGAAGGAGCTGTCGCCCCAGGATCCGGCTGAGCGGGCGCGGGCGATCTGCCTGCGCCTGCTCACCGGGACCCCCCGCACCCGCAAGCAGCTCGCCGACGCCCTGCGCAAGCGGGAGATTCCCGACGAGGTGGCGGAGGAGGTCCTCTCACGCTTCGAGGACGTCGGGCTGATCGACGACGCCGCCTTCGCGGACGCCTGGGTGGAGTCCCGGCACCACGGGAGAGGGCTCGCCCGCCGGGCTCTCGCCCGCGAGCTGCGCACCAAGGGCGTCGACCCCTCCCTGATCCAGGAGGCGGTGGGTCAGCTCGACTCCGAGCAGGAGGAGATCACGGCGCGCGAACTCGTCGACCGCAAGCTCCGCGCCACCCGTGGCCTGGAGCGTGACCGGCGACTGCGCAGGCTGGCGGGGATGCTCGCCCGCAAGGGGTACGCGGAGGGCATGGCCCTGCGGGTGGTCAGACAGGCACTGGAGGAAGAGGGCGAGGACACCGAGGGGCTGGACGAGCCCTTCTAGGGCTTGCGGGGATGCGCGTACCCGGGGGAGCGCTGTGGTGTCCCGGTGGACGCCCGGCTACGCTCGCGCGTCCCTCACCGAGCAACACCGAGCCGGCTGTCCACCATCGAGCCCGCGCGCGCCGCAGGGCCCGCGCCGGCCGTCGAGTCCGCCCCGGTTGCGGGGCCCGCACGCCGCGCCGCCCGAGGCCGCGTCCGCAGCCGCGCCGCCCGTACGCGCGGCCTCGCGGACTCCCGCTGCCGAACCGGCTCCACTGCCGGGCCCGTGCCCGTTGCCGAGTCGGCCTCCGCCGTGCCGTGCCCGTTGCCGAGTCGGCCTCCGCCGTGCCGCGCCCGTTGCCGAGTCGGAGTCGGCCATCCATGCTCGCGGCCTCGCCGACTCCCGCTGCCGAGTCGACCTCCACGGCGCGGCCCGGGCCGCGCACGCTCCCGAGCCGGAGTCGGCCGCCCGCGCTCGCCGCCCCGCCCGCTCAGGGAAGGAGGACCGGGAGGCCCGCCGCCTTCCATGCCTGGAAGCCGCCGATCACGTCGGTCGCGCGGTGGAGGCCCAGTTGGCGGAGTGAGGCGGCCGCCAGCGAGGACGCGTAGCCCTCGTTGCACAGCACGACCACCCGCAGATCGTGGCTGACCGCTTCGGGCGCGCGGTGGCTTCCCAGCGGGTCGAGCCGCCACTCCAGCTCGTTGCGTTCCACGACCAGGGCCCCCGGGATCAGCCCGTCCCGCTCGCGCAGCGCCGCGTACCGGGTGTCGACGAGCAGCGCGTCACCCGCCTCGTAGGCGTCGTAGGCCGCGCGGGCCTCGATCCGGTCCAGGCCGGACCGCACCCGCTCCAGGTGCTCGTCGATGCCGATCCGTTCGCCGCTCACTGCCAGTCCTCCGGACGCTCGACCTGCTCAAGGCGGAGCACCGCGCCCGACCGGCTGAAGCGCCGGAGCAGCGGGAGCGGCGGATAGTACGCGTGCACCGAAACGGCGTGGGCGACCCGGGACTCGTTGAGCACCTCGTGCACATGGTGCTGCCCGAACGCCCTGCCCCTGCCCGTCGGCAGCTCCCTGGACCGGTCGACCCCCTCTGCGAGCTCCAGGGTCTTCCAGCCGCTCGCCGGAAGCCGGACAGCCAGGGAGTGCTCCTTCAGCGTGCCGCGCGCGGTGGTGAAGGCGCCGTGCGACTCGGCGTGGTCGTGCCAGCCGGTGCCGGTGCCGGGAGGCCAGCCGATGAGCCAGGCCTCGCTGCCGCCGGGGCCGTCGAGCCGCACCCAGGTACGGCCCTCCGGGTCGAGGGGCAGCGAGTCGATCAGCGCGGTGTCCGCGGCCGTGCGGCGGACGAAGTCGAGGAGTTCGGCCGCGGTGGGAGCGGAGGAGCCCACGGCCGGTGCTCCCGCCGGGGACACCGTGACCGAGGGGGACGAGGCGGCGGACGTCGACGGCGCCACGGAGGCAGCCGGCGCGGCGGGCGCGGGCGCGGCGGGGACCGCGGGAGGGGCGGAGGCATGCTGCTGGGACACGGGGGACCGTCCTGGAGTTCGCGGGGAGACGCGCGGGACCACGCCGACGTCAGCGGCGGTTGCGCGCGGGGAAGGGCGAATTCAGCAGGAGGGGCGACACACGCAGCCCGCGTAGCGGACGAGGTCCATATGGACCCTCCGCCACAGGCGCACATCGGTGTCGGTCATGATCCGGAGTACACCATGTGCGCCCGCGACGGTCAATCGACGTCCGCGGTGCGGTCGCTCACTTCGACACGGACGCGGACGCGGCACCGGACGCGGCCGCACCGGAGGCGGATCCGCCGGACGCCGGCCTCGGCAGCTCCCGGGACGCCGTCACCGCGCCGCCCCGTGCGGCGTCCGCCGACTCGAACAGCTCGCCCGGCCGCACGCCGGAGAACGACGCCACCAGATGCCCGTCCGGCCGCACCAGGAGGACGGTGTGGGCCGCCGCGCCCGGGTAGGCCTCGGTCACGAGCAGCTCCGCCCGCGTCGGCAGGCCGCGCACCGCCTCCGCCAGCTGGGGCATCACACCGGCGCTCTTCCAGTGCCGCCGGTCCCACACCCCCGTCCCCGGCGCGACCAGGACGACCAGGAGCCGCCCGCGGCCGAGACGGTCACGGAGCCGCACGGTCGTGCCGTCCGGGGCCGTCACCCGGACGTCCTCGACCGGCGCCCCGGCCTCCGTGGCCACCGACGCCCGGACGTTCCCGGCGTCGGGAGGCGCGAGGGGGGAGTGCGGGTAGGAGGGCGGCGCGCCGAGCGGGCCGCGCCCCAGGTGCCCGTCGGTCAGCAGGGCGTCGTGGCCGCGCGTGCCGCCCGGGATGTAGGTCCGCAGGCCGCCGCCGCCCCGCAGCACCGGCAGCGACTGGTCGGCGGCCCGGAGCCGGGAGGCGACGGCCGCCCGCCGCTCGCTCTGGTAGCTGTCGAGCAGCGTCTCCGAGGCGCCGTGGTGCCAGGCGTGCGCGAGCTTCCAGGCCAGGTTGTCGGCGTCCCGCAGCCCTTCGTCGACCCCCTGGGTGCCGACCGCGCCGAGCAGATGGGCCGCGTCGCCCGCGAGGAAGACCCGGTCCACCCGCCAGCGCCGGGCCAGCCGGTGGTGCAGGGTGTGGACGCCGGTGTCGATCAGCTCGTACGGAGGGGTCTCACCGCCGCACCACCCGGCGAGCGTGTCGCGGATCCGGGCGACGAGCGCGTCCGGGGTGACGAGATCGCCGCGCGGCGGCAGCAGCCAGTCGATGCGCCAGACCCCGTCCGGCAGCGGGCGCGCCGTGACCTCGTCGCCGCCGCCCCGCCACGGCGGCTGACGGTGCAGCACGGCCTCGCCGGGCCAGGGGAGTTCGGTGCGCAGCGCGGCGACCGCGTGCCGTTCCACGGCCGTGCGCCCGGGGAAACGGACACCCAGCAGCTTGCGCACGGTGGAGCGGGCCCCGTCGCAGCCGACCAGATGGCTGCCGCGCCACCAGGTCGCCCCCGGGCCCCGGGTGTGCGCCGTGATGCCGCCGCCGTCCTGCTCGATCGCGTCGAGCCGGGCCCCGGGGACCAGCTGGACGAGTTCCCGGCCGGCGATCGCGTCGCGCAGACCGCGCGCGAGGGCGTGCTGGGGGATGTGCAGGGGAGCAGGGAGGCCCCCGACGTCACTCTCCGTGTCCGCGAGGCCCGGATGAAGTTCGACGTGCCTCATCAGTTGCTTCCGGCGCAGGGAGCGCCAGCCGACCCATCGGACTCCCTCGTCACGCAGGGTGGTGCAGCCGAGCCGTTCCGCCATCGCCGCCATGTCGGCGCGGAGCACGACCGTGCGGGCGGGGCGCGACTCCTCCTTGCCGGGGCCCTCGTCGAGGACCACGCTGGGCACGCCCTGGGAGGCCAGGGCAAGGGAGAGCGCGAGGCCCACGGGCCCCGCGCCGACGATGATCACCGGGTCCACGGCGCGGCTCCTGAAGGCCGTTCGGTCATGCGGGAAGCACTGCGAAGAGTGGCGCGAGCCCGGTGCGTGATCACAGAACGTATGCAACCGATTGCGGGTGCCCCCGTCAAGCGACGGGGGCAGCGGCGCGACCGCCACTGCCCCCGGATGATGTCACATACTGTCAGTTCTTCGTGTTACCGGGCCCGTCGGCGCCGCCGGCCGTGTTCCCGAGGCCCCCGCCGGCGTCGGCGGTGAGCACGACCTCCTGCGCGGCGGCGTCCGGTACGGCGATGCCCGTCTTCGCCCGGCGGCCGCGCTTCTCGATCCAGGTCGCGAGCGCGGAGAGCGCCAGACACATCGCGATGTAGATGGTGCCGATGACGACGATGGTCGAGACGTACGGGTACTGGCCGTTGACCTGCGTGTTGGAGGCGATCAGCCGGGCCGTCTGGAGCAGCTCGGGGTAGAGGATCACGAAGCCGAGCGAGGTGTCCTTCAGGGTGACCACGAGCTGGCTGATGATCGTCGGCAGCATCGAGCGGACGGCCTGCGGCAGCAGGACGGTCGTCATGACCTGGGTCTTGGTCATGCCCAGGGCGTACGCCGCCTCGCGCTGCCCCCTGGGTACCGCGTTGACGCCGGCGCGCAGCACCTCGGCCTGCACGCAGCCGTTGTAGATCGACAGGCCGAGCGCCAGCGCCCACATCGAGTACTCGGTGAGGAAGCCGACCCACACGGCGTAGATCGTGATCAGCAGCGGGATGGAGCGGAAGATCTCGATGAAGCCGGTGGCCAGCCAGCGGACCGGCTTGTGGTCGGAGAGCCGGGCGACGGCCAGCAGCACACCGAGGACGAGCGAGCCGACCGCCGCGAGACCGAAGGCCTTCAGCGTGGCGAGGACGGCGTCGGCGATGTTCTGCCGGATGCCCGCGTAGTTGAAGATGTCCCACATCGCGGGGTCGAGATGACCCTTTTCGCTCAGGCGGAGGATGCTCACCGCGATCAGCGCGACGATGGCGACGGTGCCGAGGACGGCGTAGATCCGGTTGCGGACGCGCGCCTTGGGGCCGGGGCTGTCGTAGAGAACGCTGGCACTCATCGGGCGACCTCCATGCGGCGCTCAAGGAGACGGAAGATCCCGCTGATGGTGAAGGTGACGACCAGGTACGCGGCGGCCACCCAGACGAAGATCGGGCCGATCGCGTAGCCGTCCTCGCTCATCAGCGTCTGCCAGCCGAAGAGTTCGGTGACGCTGAAGGCGCCGGCGATGGCCGAGTTCTTGGTGAGCGCGATGAAGATCGAGCTCAGCGGCGGCAGGACCGTGCGGGTCGCCTGCGGCAGCACGATCATCCGCAGGGTCTGCGCGAAGGTCATGCCGAGCGAACGGGCGGCTTCCGCCTGACCGATCGGCACCGTGCCGATGCCGGAGCGGACGGCTTCGCAGACGAAGGCGGAGGTGTAGAAGCCGAGCGCGAGCGAACCCAGCAGGAAGGGGCTCATGCCCGGGAAGAAGATCTCCGGGACCACGAAGAACGAGACGAGGAAGAGCAGCGTCAGCGGGGTGTTGCGCAGCAGGGTGACCCAGAGGGTGCCGAAGAAGCGCAGCGGCGGGACGGGGGACACCCGGAAGCCGGCGACGACGACGCCGAGGACCAGCGCGATGACCGAGCTGACGGCGGTGATCGACACGGTTCCTATGAAGCCGTCGCGGAACTCCGGGAAATGGTCGAGCAGTACGTTCATGAGGTCTCCGCGTCGGCGGTCGGCGGCCTACGGTCGAGGCGTGCCAAGGCTTACGGACAAGGTGTGCGGGCAGGGGGAGCGGCGCCCCGTACGTCCGTACGGGGCGCCCGTGGTGACGCGAACGATCAGTAGCGGTTGATCGCCGGCGGCTCGACGTAGGAAGAGCCGGAGAGACCCAGCGTGGCCTCGTAGATCTTCTTGTACGTGCCGTCCTTGATGTACTTCTCCAGCGTGTCGTTGATCTTGGCACGCAGGGCCTTGTCGTCCTTGTTCATGCCGACGCCGTAGGGCTCCTTGGTGAACGGCTTGCCGACGACCTTGAGCTTGCCGGCGTTGGCGGCGGCGTAGCCCTTCAGGATCGAGTCGTCGGTGGTGACGGCGTCGACCTGCTTGGTGATCAGCTGCTGCACGCAGTCCGAGTACTTCGCGAGCTCGGTGGTCTCGGCGCCGTACTGCGGCTTCTTGATCTCCTGCAGCGGGGTGGAGCCCGTGATCGAGCAGACCTTCTTGCCCTTGAGGGTCTCGGGACCGGTGATCGCGGTCTCGTCCTTGCGGACCAGGAGGTCGGCGCCGGCCTGGTAGTACGGACCCGCGAAGCCGACCTGCGCCTTGCGCTTGTCGTTGATCGTGTAGGTGCCGACGTAGTAGTCGACCTGGCCCGTGGAGATCGCCGTCTCACGGAGCTTGGAGTCGACCGTCTTCCACTCGATCTTGTCCTCGCTGAAGCCCAGCTCCGCCGCGATCATCTTGGCGATCTCGATGTCGAAGCCGGACCGCTCCTTGGTGGCCTGGTCCTCGAAGCCGAGGAACGGCTGGTCGGCCTTGGAGCCGATGATCAGCTTGCCGCGCTTCTGCGCCTCCTTGAGGACCGCGGAGTCGACCTTCACGTCGGTGGCGACGGCGTACTCGGGCAGCTTCGGAGCGCTCTTGTCGCCGGGCTTCACGGCGGGCTTGTCGCCGGCCGAGCCCTCCTTGCCACCACAGGCGGTGGCGGTCAGCGCGAGGACGGCGACGGCCACGGCCGCGCTCTTGCGGAGCTTCATGGTGAACATCCCTTTGTTCGTGGATCGTTGATCGGCAAGTCAAGCAGGGGGGAGGCTCCCTGACGAGACGGTCAGGGGAAAGCCCGCCGACGCGAAGGTCAGTGGTGCAGGATCTTCGACAGGAAGTCCTTCGCCCGGTCGCTGCGCGGGTTGCTGAAGAACTGGTCGGGCGTGGCCTCCTCGACGATCCTGCCGTCGGCCATGAAGACGACCCGGTTGGCGGCCGAGCGCGCGAAGCCCATCTCGTGGGTGACGACGACCATGGTCATGCCGTCACGCGCCAGCTGCTGCATGACCTCCAGGACCTCGTTGATCATCTCGGGGTCGAGGGCCGAGGTCGGCTCGTCGAACAGCATGACCTTGGGGTCCATCGCCAGGGCGCGCGCGATGGCCACACGCTGCTGCTGGCCGCCGGAGAGCTGCGCCGGGTACTTGTCGGCCTGCGTGCCGACACCGACCCGGTCGAGCAGCGCGCGGGCCTTCTTCTCGGCCGCCGCCTTCTCCGTCTTGCGGACCTTGACCTGCCCCAGCATCACGTTCTCGAGCACGGTCTTGTGCGCGAAGAGGTTGAAGGACTGGAAGACCATGCCCACGTCGGCGCGCAGTCGGGCCAGCTCCTTGCCCTCCTGGGGCAGCGGCCGGTCGTCGATGGTGATGGTGCCGGAGTCGATCGTCTCCAGGCGGTTGATGGTGCGGCACAGCGTGGACTTACCGGACCCTGAGGGCCCGATGACGACCACGACTTCGCCCCGGGCGATCGTCAGGTCGATGTCCTGGAGCACATGCAGCGCGCCGAAGTGCTTGTTCACGTTGGACAGCACGACCAGGTCGCCCGCCGCCGGTACGGCGTCCTTCGAGCCCTTGGTCACTGACACTCCGCTCATCGGCTTCTTGCTCCGTCCTCCTCGGTTGGGGAGGACACTAGGCACGCGGTGCGACCAGCGTCATTACATCTGAGCGGAAATTGAGGATAACGATCCGGCCGCAACCGGACACACTGCGTGAAGGGGACGCCCGCGGCGTACCGGGTCCATAACAGAAACCCCGGTGTCACGGGGGGAGACTTGACTGTGGCACCGGCCATCGGCGTTCATGCCCAGGTAACCCTGGTACAACCCTGGTACACGGAAGTCCATCGTTCGAACGTCGAGGTAACGGAGGAGGGTCATGAGACTGCTGCTCGTCGAGGACGACGATCATGTCGCCGCGGCCCTGTCCGCCGTCCTGGCGAAGCACGGGTTCTCGGTCACGCACGCCCGCAACGGCGAGGAGGCGCTCCAGGCGGTGCTGCCCGCCGCACACGGTGAGCGCCCTTCGTACGGGGTGATCCTGCTCGACCTCGGCCTGCCCGACCAGGACGGCTACCAGGTCTGCGGCCGCATCCGAAAGCTCACCACCACCCCCGTGATCATGGTGACCGCGCGGGCCGACGTCCGCTCCCGCATACACGGCCTCAACCTCGGGGCCGACGACTACGTGGTCAAGCCGTACGACACCGGGGAGCTGCTCGCCCGGATCCATGCCGTCAGCCGGCGCACCGCCGCCGGTGACGAGGCCGCCGGAGCGGGCGAGGAGAGCGCGCTGCGGCTCGGCTCCGTCACCATCGAGCTCCCCACCCGACGGGTCAGCGTCGAGGGCGCCCCGGTGCAGCTCACCCGCAAGGAGTTCGACCTCCTCGCGCTGCTGGCCCAGCGGCCCGGAGTGGTCTTCCGCCGCGAGCAGATCATCAGCGAGGTCTGGCGCACCAGTTGGGAGGGCACCGGCCGCACGCTCGAGGTCCACGTCGCCTCGCTGCGCTCCAAGCTGAGGATGCCCGCCCTGATCGAGACCGTGCGCGGCGTCGGCTACCGCCTGGTCGTGCCGGCCGCGTAGCCGCCGGAACCCCCACTCGTGCGCACCCGCCTCCTCCCGCTCCTCATCGTCCTCATGGCCGGGGTCCTGCTCGCCCTGGGCTTCCCGCTCGCCGCCAGCCTCGCCGCCTCCGAACAGCAGCGGGTGGTGGTCGACCGGCTCGACGACGCGGCCCGCTTCGCCGCGCTCGCCCAGTTCGTCAGCGAGACCGACATCGGCACCAACGAGCGCCGGGCCACCCTCGAAGGGGAGCTCACCAGCTACCACGACGTCTACGGCATTCGCACGGGCATCTTCTACCGCGACAACCGTGCCATGGCCGCCGCACCGGAGGACTGGGTCGTCCCCTACGAAGGGGAGGGGCGCCGCGCGTTCAACGAGGCGCTGCTCGGCCGCCGGAGCCACGACCCGCCGCAGGTCTGGCCGTGGCAGGACCACGCCCGGCTCGCCATCGCCTCCCCCGTCGTACGGGACGGGGACGTCGTCGCCGTTGTCGTCACCGACTCGCCCACCGGCCGGCTGCGCTCGGCGATCCTGCGCGGCTGGCTCGTGATCGCCGCAGGCGAGTTCGCCGCGATGCTGCTCGCCGTGGGGGCCGCGTTCCGGCTCACCGGCTGGGTGCTGCGTCCGGTCCGGGTCCTCGACGCGGTCACCCACGACATCGCCACCGGCCGGATGAAGTCCCGGGTCGCCGCCGCGGGCGGGCCGCCCGAACTGCGCCGGCTCGCCCGCTCGTTCAACGAGATGGCCGACAACGTCGAGGACGTCCTGGAGCAGCAGCGCGCCTTCGTCGCCGACGCCTCCCACCAACTGCGCAATCCGCTCGCGGCGCTGCTGCTGCGCATCGAACTCCTGGCCCTCGAACTCCCGGAGGGCAACGAGGAGATCGCCTCCGTCCGGACCGAGGGGAAGCGGCTCGCCCAGGTCCTCGACGACCTGCTCGGCCTCGCGCTCGCCGAGCACGCGGCGGCCGATCTGCGGCTCACCGACATCGGCGCGCTGGTCGCCGAGCGGATCGCCTCCTGGCGGCCGCTCGCCGAGGACAAGGGCGTCCGGCTGCGTGGGGAGCCCCGGGCCGTGACGGGGTGGGCGGATCCGGTGGCGCTCTCCAGCGCCCTCGACGCGATCGTCGACAACGCCCTGAAGTTCACGCCCTCCGGTGAGGAGGTCGTCGTGACCGTGGTGCCCGAGGGCGACACCTGCGCGATCGCGGTCGCGGACCGCGGCCCCGGGCTCACGCCGGAGGAGCTGGAGCGCGTCGGCGACCGCTTCTGGCGCAGCAACCGCCACCAGAACGTCAAGGGCTCCGGCCTGGGCCTGTCGATCTCCCGGGTACTGCTCGCGGCGGGGGGCGGTGCGATCGACTTCGCGCCGAACGAGCCGCACGGGCTGCGTGTGACGGTCACGGTCCCGCGCTCGGCGCCGCGGGCGCGGGGGGAATGAGCGGCGAGTCGGCCGGTGGCCGTGGAGGCCGGAACGGGGAGCCCTTCAGGGCACCCCTCCGGGCACTCCTCAGGGCTTCACGGAGCGGTAGTAGCGCTGGGCGCCCTCGTGCAGCTCCAGCGGCTCGGTGTAGATCGCGGTGCGCAGGTCGACCAGCTGGGCCGGGTGGACCTGGCCGCCGATCCGGTCCCGGCTTCTGATGACCGTGCGGGTGAATCCCTCCACCAGGCCCGGCTCGGTCTCCGCCGTGGTGACGAGCAGGTTCGCCACGGCCAGCGTCTCGACCGGCTGCCCGTCCTGGGCCAGGGTGTAGGCGTCCGCCGGGATGACGGCGGAGCGGTAGTGGCGGGTCGACCCCCCGACGTCGTGGAGGTTGTCCACCAGCGAGGCGTCCAACGGCACGAGCCGTACCGGGAGGCGCTCGGAGAGGGTCTGCACCGCGTGGGTGGGCAGTCCGCCCGACCAGAAGAAGGCGTCGAGCTTCCCGCGCTCCAGCAGGGACGGCATCGTGTCGATGCCGGCGGAGACCGGCCTGATGTCGACGTCCGGGGTGAGCCCGCCGGCCGCGAGGACCCGGTCCGCGATCAGCCGAACCCCGGAGCCCTCCTGGCCGACGCCCACCCGCAGCCCCCGCAGGTCGGTCACGGAACGGACGTCGGAGCCCTTGCGGACCACCAGCTGGACGTAGTCGTCATACAGGCGGGCGGAGCCCCGCAGCCGGTCGAAGCCCGGTTTGCGGTCCCGCTTGTACTGGGCCACGGCGTCGGCGGTCGCGATGGTGAAGTCGGCCTCGCCGGAGGCGAGCCGGGCGAGGTTCTGCTGAGAGCCCTCACTGTTCCGGAGCGTTATCGAGACATCGGGCAGATCACGGGCCAGCGCCTGCTTCAGCAGCTCGCCGTACCGCTGGTAGACACCGGTGGGCACGCCCGTACTGAAGGTCACCGTGCCGCTCGGCGCGGACGGACCGAAAGGAACCAGCCACCAGACGAGCAGCCCGCACACCACCAGGAGCGCCGCCGCGAGCTGGACGGCACGGCGGCGGGCGGCACGGAAGAGGGTGGCGGGCATGGCGCGATCCTGCCAGCTCCCTGCCCGCCCTGGCCAGGCCGGACGGCTCACACCTCCCGTGGCCCGGGTCGGCTCGCGGTCGGGAGGGCGGCCCGGCCGGTGAGGTCCTGGGCCGGCCGGAGCCGGGCCGCCTGACCGCGGAGCCAGTCGAGGAGCGCCGAGACCCGGGCGTCCTCCTGAGGCGGCCGGGGACCGAGCAGCTGATAGCCGGTGCCGTCGGGGACCAGACCGAACGGAGCCACCAGCTGTCCGCGTACGAGATCGTCGTGCACGAGGGCGTACGGGCCGATGGCGACACCGAGGCCGGCGACGGCCGCCTGCAACGCGAGATAGAAGTGCTCGAACGTCTGCTCCCGCTGTGGGCCGCCCTCGGAGCGGGTGCCCGTGAGCCGCCGCCAGTCGTCCCACGCGTGCGGCCGGGTGCTGGTGTGCAGCAGCGTCACGTCGGAGAGACCGTCCGCGCCGCCGAGGCGCCGTGCCAGGTCGGGGCTGCACACCGGGCCGATCCACTCGTCGAAGAGCGGCGTGCGGCTGACCCGCGCCGGTACGGGGAAGTCGTCCCGGCGCAGGGCGAGGTCGAAGGCCTCCCGCTCGAAGGAGACCGGGCCGCCGCCCGCCGACAGGTGCACGGTGAGCCCGGGCACCTGAGCGGCGAGGTCGGGCAGGCGCGGGATGAGCCAGCGCATCAGCAGCGTGGGCTCGCAGGACAGGGCGAGCGGGCCGCTCTCCTCGCGACGGGAGACCTGACGGGCGGCCGAGTCGATCCGGTCCAGCCCGTCCCGGACGGCGGCCGCCAGCAGGCGCGCCTGCGCGGTGGGTTCCAGCGACCGCGTCCCACGCTCGAAGAGCGTGACGCCGAGGGCCCTCTCCAGGTTGCGGATCTGGCGGCTGACGGCGCCGTGGGTGACGTGGAGCTCCTGGGCCGCCCGGGTCATGCTCGCGTGCCGCACGGTCGCCTCGAAGGGCAGAAGGGTGTGGGGCGGCGGGAGATCGGGCCAGGGCATGTGTGAAATCTACTCACAGGTGGGGTGAGAAGGAATCGCTTGTCGCAGGGCCGTTCCGGGCCTCACTGTGGATGGCGTCACAGGCCACGACCGGTCACAGGTCGCGAGACGACGCCAGGACGGACGACGGGCGGCCGTGGCGACGACCGCCGCCGGCGGTGATCGACCGGCGAGGCGTCCGGGGACATGCGGGCGAGGCGACCGGCGGCCGGCCGGCGAGGCGAGGAGACACAGCGGGATGGCATCTCGGACACCCCGAACACCCGAGGCACCCCAGGGGCGCCAAGCGCACCAGGCGCCTCGGGCACCCCAAGGAACGGACGCGGCCCCAGGCCCTCCGTTCCCCGGGACACCCGGCGCCGGACCGCGCGCATGGAGCGTCGCCGTCCTCGCGGACGACCTGACCAGCGCCGGAGACGGAGCCGCTCCCTTCCGCGAGGCGGGACACCCGGCTCAGGTGCGGATCGGCGTGCCGGAGGGCGCCCCCGCGACCACCCCCGCCGGAGTCGTCGCCGTCGACCTCGGCAGCCGGCTGCTCGACGAGGACACCGCGGCGGTCCGCACGCGAACCGCGGCGCGGGCCCAGGCCAGGGCCGACCTCCTGATCAAGACCGTCGACTCCACCCTCAGGGGTCATGTCGCCGCCGAGATCCGCGCCGCGCACGCCGGCTCGCGCCGCCGCGCCGTGCTGATCGCCCCCGCCTTCCCGGCCGAGGGGCGCACCACGGTCGACGGCGTCCAGCACGTGCACGGCGTTCCCGTGCACGAGACCGCGTTCGGACGCGACCCGGCGCATCCGGTCACCGTCTCGGACCTCGGGCGCCTCCTGCCGGAGGCGGCGGTCGTCGGTCCCGACCGGCTCGCCCGGCTGGCGGGGCTCGTGGCCGAGGGCGGCCTGGTCGTCTGCTCCGCCACGACGGACGACGACCTGGACCGCATCGTGGCCGCCGTCCCCGAGCCCGGGGAGGTGCTGTGGGTCGGCTCCCCGGGCCTCGCCGCCGCTCTCGCCCGGCACCACGCCCGTACGCCCCCGGCTCCGGCCGGGGCGACTCCCGCGGCCCTGCCGGCGGTCCGCAGGCCCCTGGTGGTCGTCGGCAGTGCGAATCCGGCGAGCCGGCGTCAGCTGGACCTGTTGCGCGGCCGGCCGGACGTGACGGCCGCGTCGGCCGGCGATCCCGTCGCCGCCGTCGAGTCGCTGCGGCGGACGACGAGGGCGGTACGGGTCGTCCACACCCCCGACGAGCACCGCCGGGCCGCCGCCCCACGCTCGCTCACCGTCGACCTGGCGCTCGTGGCGGGACGCCTGATCGCGGACGGGTCCGTCGACGGACTCGTGCTGACCGGGGGAGAGACGGCGGTGTCGGTGCTCGCATCGCTCGGCGCCGCGGGGATCGACCTGTACGACGAGCCCGAGCCGGGGATCGCCCGCGGCACCCTGATCGGCCCCCGGCCGCTCCCCGTCCTGATCAAGGCGGGCGGCTTCGGCGACGAGGAGACCCTCGACCGGCTCTGCCGGCTGCTCGCCGCCCCGGGCACGGCTCCCGGCGACGCACCGGGGAACGGCCCTGGCGACGTAGCCGGCAGCGGCACCGGCCCCGGTGACGAAGCCGGAAACGGCCCCGGCCCCGGCCCCGGCCCCGAGACCGAGACCGAGACCGGGAACGGCACCGGCGACGAAGACGGCAGCGCCCCCGGCCAGGAGGCCGGCAGCGGCCCCGGCGACGTGGCCGGCAGCGCCCCCGGCCACGGGCCCGAGACCATTCCCGGCCACGAGCCCGCGCGCGGACCCGCCGCGCGGACCCGAGTCGGCCTCCCCGGCCACGGCCCCCGCCGCGGACCCGAGAGGGGGGCGGAGGCGTGAAGCCCCTGGCCCTCACCATGGGCGATCCGAACGGCATCGGACCGGAGATCACCGTCAAGGCCTGTGCCGACCCCACCCGCCGGCCGCCCGTCGTGGTCATCGGCGACCCCGAAGCCCTCGACCGCGCCTGCCGCACCACGGACACCGCCCTGACCGTGCGCCCCATCGACACCGTGGCCGAGGCCGCCCTCACCCCGGGAGTCCTCGACGTGCTCACCGTGGGCACCCTCCCCTCCGATCTGGCCCCGGGCACCGTCGACGCCCGCGCGGGGGCGGCTTCCTACCGGTACGTACGCCGGGGCATCGCCCTCGCCCTCAGCGGCGAGGTCAGGGCCCTGACCACCGCGCCGATCAACAAGGAGGCGCTCCGGCTCGCCGGACTGCCCTACCCCGGCCACACGGAGATCCTCGCCGACCTGTCCGGGACGAGCCACTACGCGATGATGATGGCCAACGACGAGCTGCGGGTCGTCCTGGTCACGGTCCATCAGTCGCTGCGTACGGCCCTCGACGCCCTGACCACCGCCCGAGAGCTGGAGATCATCCGGCTGACCGACCGCACGCTGCGGGCGGGCGGACGCGACCGCCCCCGTATCGCCGTGGCCGCGCTCAACCCGCACGCCGGCGAGAACGGGCTCTTCGGACGCGAGGACCTCGACGTCATCCAGCCGGCCGTCCGGGCCGCGCGGGAGGAGGGCATCGACGCGAGCGGGCCCTGGCCGGCCGACACCGTGTTCATGCGCGCCCGGGCGGGGGAGTTCGACGTGGTCGTCGCCCAGTACCACGACCAGGGGCTCATCCCGGTGAAGTACCTGGGCCTGGAACACGGCGTCAACATCACCATCGGCCTGCCGTTCGTGCGCACGAGCGTCGATCACGGCACGGCCTTCGACCTCGCGGGTCGCGGTACCGCCGACCACACGAGCCTGCTCACCGCCCTGCACCAGGCCGACGACCTCACAGCCGACCCGGAGGACCGCCGTGGACTTCGTCTTCATGCTCACCCGTGACGACAGGACCGTCACCGACTGCCTGGACGTCCTCGACCAGCTCGACGCCCTCGACCGGCATGACGGGCCGGAGGGGCCGGAGGGGCGTGACGGGTCGCACGAGCCGGACGGGCCGGGGGATCTCGACCGGCGTGACCTCCTCGGGCTCGGCCGACGTGACACAGTTGACGTCCTCGGCGGCGCGGAGGCCCCGCACACCGGCCGCACGGCCGGTATCGCCCGGGCCGGCCACGAGGCCCGCGTCGACCACATCGGTTTCAAGGACGTCGGCGTCGACACCCCGACCCTCGCCCGGCTCCACCGGAGGATCAAGGACAGGGGCGCCACCAGCTACCTCGAAGTGGTCAGCACCACCCGTGAGGAGGCGCTCGCCTCCGCGCGCACCGCGGTCGACCTGGGCGTCGACTGGCTCATGGGCGGCACCTGGGTCGAGGAGACCCTGACCCTCCTCGACGGCACCGGCACGCGTTACCTCCCCTTCGCCGGCGAGCCCCTCGGACACCCCACCCGCCTGGCGGGCGGCCCGTCCCGCATCGCCGACGACTGCCGGAGGGCCGAAGCGGCCGGCTGCGCGGGCGTGGACCTGCTGGCCTACCGCGCCGTGGACGCCGACCCGCTCGACCTCGTCCGGGCGGCTCGCGCCGCGACCACAGGACGGCTCGTCGTGGCCGGAAGCATCACGACCCCGGCCCGCATCCGCGCCCTGGCCGAGGCGGGCGCCGACGCCTTCACGATCGGCTCCGCGGCCTTCAGCGGCTCCCTGCGCCCGGACGCCGGCACCCTCGGGGCGCAGCTCACCACCATCCTCGAGGCCACGGCGGCCGCCGTCGCCGCGGGCCCGCCCCGGCGCGCGCCGGAGCACCGGCCGGGCCCCGCGCCCTCCCCGGGCGGGCCGGAGGGACGGCCGGTCACTCCTCCGGAGGCCCTTACCCTAGAGAAGTGACCAACATCGACCGGAGCCGCGACGTGGGCGAAGCCAAGACTTATGAGATCCGCACCTACGGGTGCCAGATGAACGTCCACGATTCCGAGCGGCTCTCCGGTCTGATGGAGGACGCCGGCTACGTCCGCGCCCCCAAGGGCGCGGACGGAGACGCCGACGTCGTCGTCTTCAACACCTGCGCCGTCCGCGAGAACGCCGACAACAAGCTGTACGGCAACCTCGGCCGGCTCGCCCCGATGAAGACCACGCGTCCCGGCATGCAGATCGCCGTCGGTGGCTGCCTCGCCCAGAAGGACCGGGACACCATCGTCAAGAAGGCGCCCTGGGTCGACGTCGTCTTCGGCACGCACAACATCGGCAAGCTGCCCGTCCTCCTGGAGCGCGCCCGCGTCCAGGAGGAGGCGCAGATCGAGATCGCCGAGTCGCTGGAGGCGTTCCCGTCCACCCTGCCGACCCGGCGCGAGTCCGCGTACGCCGCCTGGGTCTCGATCTCCGTCGGCTGCAACAACACCTGCACCTTCTGCATCGTCCCGGCGCTGCGCGGCAAGGAGAAGGACCGCCGTCCCGGCGACATCCTCGCCGAGATCGAGGCGCTGGTCGGCGAGGGCGTCTCCGAGATCACCCTGCTCGGCCAGAACGTCAACGCGTACGGATCCGACATCGGCGACCGCGAGGCGTTCTCCAAGCTGCTGCGTGCCTGCGGGACGATCGAGGGCCTGGAGCGGGTCCGCTTCACCTCGCCGCATCCCCGCGACTTCACGGACGACGTCATCGCGGCGATGGCCGAGACCCCGAACGTCATGCCGCAGCTGCACATGCCGCTGCAGTCCGGTTCGGACACCATCCTGAAGGCGATGCGCCGCTCGTACCGGCAGGAGCGTTTCCTCGGCATCATCGAGAAGGTGCGTGCCGCGATCCCGCACGCCGCCATCTCCACCGACATCATCGTGGGCTTCCCGGGCGAGACCGAGGAGGACTTCGAGCAGACGATGCACACGGTCCGCGAGGCGCGCTTCGCCAACGCCTTCACCTTCCAGTACTCCAAGCGTCCCGGCACCCCCGCGGCCGACATGGAGGGGCAGATCCCCAAGGAGGTCGTGCAGGCGCGCTACGAACGCCTCGTCGCGCTTCAGGAGGAGATCTCCTGGGAGGAGAACAAGAAGCAGGTCGGCCGGACCCTGGAGGTCATGGTCGCCGAGGGCGAGGGCCGCAAGGACGGCTCCACCCATCGCCTCTCCGGCCGTGCCCCCGACAACCGGCTGGTGCACTTCACCAAGCCGGAGCAGGAGGTCCGCCCGGGCGACGTGGTGACGGTCGAGATCACCTACGCCGCGCCGCACCACCTGCTCGCCGAGGGTGCGACGACGTCGGTACGCCGCACCCGCTCCGGTGACGCCTGGGAGAAGCGCACCGGCGCCGCCGCCAAGCCGGCGGGCGTGCTGCTCGGCCTGCCGAGGATCGGCGTGCCGGAGCCCCTGCCCGCCGCCTCCGCACCGGCCTGCGGCAGCCACTGACCCGAGCGGTCCGCGGGGCACCCGCACCTCGGCAGTAGGCTGCGGATCATGCTTGTCGCCGCAGCCGTCTGCCCCTCCCCGCCCCTGCTCGTGCCCGAGGTCGCGGCCGGGGCCGCGCACGAAATGGACGCCGCCCGTGCGGCGTGTGCCGACGCCGTGGGGGTGTTGGCGGCGTCCCGGCCCGACCGGCTGTACGTCGTCGGCCCGGCGGGCGAGGAGGGGCAGGGAACGTACCCGGCCGGCTCGGTGGGGTCCTTCGCCGGCTTCGGTGTCGATCTCTCCGTACGGCTGGGCGCAGGCCCCGGGGCCGGAGTGGACCGGCCGCCGCTGCCCGTCTCGCTCGCCGTGGCCGCCTGGCTCCTGGAGCGCACGGGCTGGGGCGGGGCACCGGTGGAGGGTCTGGGGGTCGATGAACGACTGGAGGCCGCGCGGTGCGCGGCCACCGGACGCGAGCTGGCCGCGACCGCCGACCGTGTCGCGCTCCTGGTGATGGGCGACGGCAGCGCCTGCCGGTCCGTCAAGGCCCCCGGCTATCTGGACGAGCGCGCCGCCGGTTTCGACGCGGAGGCCGCCAGGGCGCTGGGCTCGGCCGACCGGGACGCCCTGCTCGCTCTGGACGAGGGCCTGGCGTTCGAGCTGAAGGCGGCGGGCCGGGCTTCGTGGCAGGTGCTGGCGGGCGCAGCGGAGGGCGCGAGTCCGGCAGGCCGCCTGCTCTTCGAGGACGCCCCCTACGGCGTCGGCTACATCGCCGCCGTCTGGTCGTAGCGGTCGTAGCGGAGCGGTCGTAGCCGTCGGCGCGCGGCGCACCGGCCACGAGACCACGGACCGGTGCGCTTCACGGCCCCTCGCGGGACGGAGCACGGGACGGAGCGGGACGCGGACGGGCGACGAACGGACGGCGGACGGCCGCGGAGCGATGTGCTCCGCGGCCGTCCGCCGTCCGGAGGGACGGTCAGCCGACGCCGTGCGTCAGACGTTCGGCGGCGGTGTCGGACCCGGACCCGTACCCGTTCCCGCCGGGCCCGGGGTGCCGTCGTCCCTGTGGGAGATCCGGTCCAGGGCGTGCTTGGCCTTGCCGGTGCCCGATTCGATCTTGGCGCTGTACTTGCCCTTGGTCTTCTCGTCGACCAGCCGCGCGGCCTTGTCCAGACCGTGATCGATCTTGCCCCCGTGCTGATGCGCGAGGTCGGAGACCTTGTCCTTGGCCGGGGCGAGCTTGGCCTTCAGCGAATGCAGGAGACCCATGGGTCACCATCCCTCCGGTACCGTCTGCCGTGCCCTGCTTCCAGGGGCTACTTACGGGCGCTCTCACCGGCCTCGTTGTCCGCTGCCTCCTCGGCCGACTGCTGCTTCGGGATCTCCACGGCCTCGACCGCCTCCGCGGCCGGTGCCTCGTCGGCGGTCCCCGCGGCCTCGGTGTCCGCCGTCGTCTCCGCCTCGGCGTCGGTGTCGGCGACGTTCTCCGCAGGCTCCGCGTCGTCCGTCACGTCGACGGCCTCGGTCTCCTGCGTTGACGCCTCGGCAGCTTCCTTGCCCTTACGGCGAAACATTGCAAAAACGCCCATTTCCACTCCATAGCGTACTCGTGTGGGAGAAGCCCCGCGGCGCCCGGGGCGCCCCATTGCGCCACCCGGTGCAGCCGGCACGGAAACCGGCGGTCGGAACCTCGCAACAGGCAACGAAGCCGGATGCGGGTCGTCACGTCGCTCGTTCGGGGACCCGGCGGGAGGTTTGCGAGACTGGGGCGGTGAGAAATGCAGCTCCCGCCCCGCGGGTCATCGCCGTCGTCGGTCCCACAGCGGCCGGAAAGTCCGATCTGGGTGTTTTCCTCGCCCAGCAGCTCGGCGGCGAGGTCGTCAACGCCGACTCGATGCAGCTCTACCGAGGGATGGACATCGGCACCGCCAAGCTGACGATCGAGGAGCGCGGCGGAGTCCCGCACCACCTCCTCGACATCTGGGACGTGACCGAGGCGGCCAGCGTCGCCGAGTACCAGCGCCTGGCCCGCGCCGAGATCGACCGGCTGCTCGCCGCCGGCCGCACCCCCGTCCTGGTCGGCGGCTCCGGCCTCTACGTCAGGGGTGCCATCGACGCCCTGGAGTTCCCCGGTACGGATCCGGCCGTACGCGCCCGCCTGGA
The DNA here is from genome assembly GCF_040677675.1 of Streptomyces sp. NPDC053755. NCBI lineage: Bacteria > Bacillati > Actinomycetota > Actinomycetes > Kitasatosporales > Streptomycetaceae > Streptomyces > Streptomyces sp. NPDC053755. Next base: position 54,796 of record NZ_JBFASK010000002.1, read on the forward strand.
GGCCGAACTGGAGGAGCGGGGCTCCGGGGTCCTGCACGGCCGGCTGGCGGCCGCCGACCCCGAGGCCGCCCGCGCGATCCTGCCGAGCAACGGCCGCCGCATCGTCCGGGCGCTCGAAGTCATCGAGATCACAGGAAAGCCCTTCACCGCCAACCTGCCGGGCCCCGACCCGGTCTACGACACCGTCCAGATCGGCGTGGACGTCGAGCGGCCCGAACTCGACGAGCGGATCACCACGCGCGTGGACCGGATGTGGGAAGCGGGCCTCGTGGCCGAGGTCCGGGCGCTGGAGGGGCAGGGGCTGCGCGAGGGCCGTACGGCCGCCCGCGCCCTGGGCTACCAGCAGGTCCTGACGGCGCTCGCGGGGGAGTGCACCGACGACGAGGCGCGCGCCGAGACCGTGCGCGCCACCAAGCGCTTCGCGCGCCGTCAGGACTCGTGGTTCCGGCGGGACCCGCGGGTCCACTGGCTCAGCGGCGCCGCGGAACACCGCGGGGAACTCCCGCGAGAGGCGCTGAGGTTGGTCGAACGAGCGGTTACAGCCTGATCACGTGATGGCATCGGGACGCCATGCCCGTCATTCCAGCGCCCGGGAGCGTGCCATCATCGAGCATCGATCGACCAAGTGGAGTCCGAGTGGGGAGGGCGCGTGGCGATGGAGGCCGGCCCTCGCGACACAGAGCAGCACGGCGCGGTCCGGGGCGAAGCCCCGGGTGACGCGCCCGGTTTGACCCCGGACGGTCCCGACGACGCCCAGGGCACCTCCGTGGAGGTGGACGCCGACGAGGTCGAGGTCGAGCTGCGACCGCAGCGACGCCTGCGGATCTGGCAGCTCGCCCCCATCGTGGGCCTCGCGGCCCTCGGCTCCCTGATGTTCGCCTTCCCGCTCGCCTTCGGTTCCGGCGACGGCGGCGCGGTCGTCGCCATGCTCGGGCTGCTCATCAGCTGCTGCGCCGCCGGCTGGGGCATGATGGCCGCCCGCAAGGTCGGCCACACCTGGCCCGGCCTGCCGTCCCGGGGCTCCGGCGAGCGCCCGGACTGGCGCGTGATGGCGCTGTACGTGTGCGTCAGCGCCCTCCTCGTCGCCCTGGCGGTCTGGCGCGTCGCCCGCCTGCGCTGACCCGGCCCCGCGGTCCGCCGCGTCGCGACGGCCCGCGCTGACGCGGCCCCGCGGTCCGGTCCGGTCGGCTGACGCGGCCCCCCGGGCCCCGTCCGTCGCCCGCCCGTTCCCGCTGACCCGGCCCCCGCGGTCCGGTCCGTCGCCGGCCCCTCCCTCGCCGCTCCACGACCTCGCCCCGCCCCTGGCGTGAGCCGCCGGCGGCCCGCGCGCGCTGTCCCCACCCGGACGGCCCCCGCCGGACCCGACCCGTACAGTTGATCCCGTGACCAGCACGCAGACCTCGCCGCTCTCCTTCCTCAAGGGCCACGGGACCGAGAACGACTTCGTGATCGTCCCCGACGCCGACAACGCCGTCGACCTGCCCGCCGACGTCGTCGCCCGGCTGTGCGACCGGCGGGCCGGGATCGGCGGGGACGGGCTGCTGCACGTCGTCCGCAGCGCCGCCCACCCCGAGGCCAGGCCGATGGCCGACGAGGCCGAGTGGTTCATGGACTACCGCAACGCCGACGGCTCCGTCGCCGAGATGTGCGGCAACGGCGTGCGCGTCTTCGCCCGCTATCTGGAGCACGCCGGGCACGTCACCGCAGGTGAGGTGGCCGTCGCCACCCGGGGCGGGGTCAAGAGGGTCCACCTGGACAAGGACGGCTCCGTCACCGTCTCCATGGGCCGCGCCCTGCTCCCCGAGGACGGCGTCACCGTCACGGTCGAGGGGCGCAGCTGGCCCGCCCGGAACGTGAACATGGGCAATCCGCACGCCGTCGCCTTCGTGGAGAGCCTCGACCACGCCGGCAACCTCCTCACCGAGCCGCCCTACGCCCCGGCCGGGGTCTACCCGGAGGGCGTGAACATCGAGTTCGTCGCCGACCGCGGACCTCGCCACGTCGCCATGCGGGTCCACGAGCGCGGCGCCGCCGAGACCCGCTCCTGCGGCACGGGGGCGTGCGCCGTCGCCGTGGCCGCCGCCCGCCGGGACGGCGTCGACCCGGCCGAGAGCGGCACGCCCGTCACGTACACCGTCGACGTCCTCGGCGGCACCCTGATCATCACCGAGCACCCCGACGGCGAGATCGAGATGACCGGCCCGGCCGTCATCGTCGCCGAGGGCGTCATCGACCCCGCCTGGCTCACCCCGGCCCGGTCGGCCTGACACCCGACGGCCCCGCCGAAACCCCGGAGCGGTACCCCGAAGCGACGCCCCGACCCCTGCCCCCGACCTCTGCGCTCCCGGCCGAGCGGTGCACCCGCGGGCCGGTGGAGAGACGAGCGGCCCCGAAAAGGGCCGGAATCGAAACAGTCAACGACTGATCCGTCGCTCGAATGGGTGATCCGTTTCACGCTGGGCGAGAGCGGGACTGCACCGCGTGGTGGGCTCGGTAGCATCAAGCACCGGCAAGCCCGGCAGGCACGCCTTGCCCGCCCTCCGCCGGTCGACGTCGCCGGAGGTGCCCATGAGTGCAGAGGCCACCAACCCCCTGAGCGCGGCCGAGGCCACCGGCCCCGACGCTCCCAGCCGCAGACGCACCCGCCCGAGGATCGACCTCCGCAGGCTGGGCCGCGCCGCCCTGCTCGGGCCGGGCACCCGGGACCGCCTCCCCGACGCCATCGGCCACGTCGCCGAGGCGCACCGCGCCCACCACCCCGACGCCGACCTCGCCGTCCTCCGCCGTGCCTACGTCCTCGCCGAGTCCTCGCACCGCGGGCAGTTCCGCAAGAGCGGCGAGCCGTACATCACGCATCCGCTCGCCGTCACCCTCATCCTCGCCGAACTCGGCGCCGAGACCACGACCCTGACCGCGGCCCTCCTCCACGACACCGTCGAGGACACCGAAGTGACGCTCGATCAGGTCCAGGCGCAGTTCGGCGACGAGGTCGCCTACCTCGTCGACGGCGTGACCAAGCTGGAGAAGGTCGACTACGGCGCCGCGGCCGAACCGGAGACCTTCCGCAAGATGCTCGTCGCCACCGGCAACGACGTCCGGGTCATGTCGATCAAACTCGCCGACCGGCTTCACAACATGCGGACCCTCGGCGTCATGCGCCCCGAGAAGCAGGTCCGCATCGCCAAGGTCACCCGTGACGTCCTCATCCCGCTCGCCGAACGGCTCGGCGTCCAGGCCCTCAAGTCCGAGCTGGAAGACCTGGTCTTCGCCATCCTCCATCCCGAGGAGTACGAGAACACCCGTGCCCTCATCGCCGGGAACACCGGTGCCGGCGACGCCCTCGCGGCCATCGCCGAACATGTCACCACCCTCCTGCGCGAGGCGGACATCCCCGCCGAAGTCCTGGTCCGGCCGCGGCACTTCGTCTCCGTCCACCGCGTCCGCCTCAAGCGCGGCGACCTGCGCGGCAGCGATTTCGGCCGGCTCCTCGTCCTGGTGGGCGAGGACGCCGACTGCTACGCCGTCCTCGGCGAACTCCACACCTGTTTCACCCCGGTGATCTCCGAGTTCAAGGACTTCATCGCCGCCCCCAAGTTCAACCTGTACCAGTCGCTGCACACCGCCGTCGCCGCCCCCGACGGGGCCGTCGCCGAAGTCCTCATCCGCACCCACCAGATGCACAAGGTCGCCGAGGCCGGAGTCGTCGCCCTGGGCAATCCGTACACGCCCCCGCCGACCGGCGACCGCGCCGAGACGGCCGAGGACGGGGAGCGCGCCGACCCCACCCGGCCCGGGTGGCTCTCCCGGCTCCTCGACTGGCAGGAGGCGACCCCGGACCCGGACACCTTCTGGACCTCGCTGCGCGCCGACCTCGCCGAGGACCAGGAGATCACCGTCTTCCGCGCCGACGGCGGCACCCTCGGCCTGCCCGCCGGGGCGAGCTGTGTCGACGCGGCCTACGCGCAGTACGGCGAGGCCGCCCACTCCTGCCTCGGCGCACGCGTCAACGGGCGGCTCGCGACGCTCGGTACGGTCCTCGCCGACGGCGACACCGTCCAGCTGCTGCTCGCCCAGGACGCGGCCTCCGGGCCCTCCCCGGAGTGGCTCGACCACGCCCGTACCCCCGCCGCGCGCATCGCGATCACCGGCTGGCTCCGGACACATCCCGAGCCCGCGACGGCCCCGGCCGCCGACCCGCGCCCACCCGCCTCCCACGCCGCCGACCGCCGCACCGGCACCCGGCTCCTCGCCGACCTGCCGGGCACCACGGCAGGCGCCGTACGGCCCGCCGGCTGTTGTACGCCCGTGCCCCCCGACGAGATCACCGGCTTCCTGGTCCGCGGCGGGACCGTCACCGTCCACCGCACCGGCTGCGCCGCCGCCGACGCCATGCGGAGCCTCGGCCGCGACCCCGTCACCGTCCACTGGGGCGACACCGACGAGTGCCGCGTCACCCTCGTCGCCGAGTCCTTCGGCCGCCCCCGGCTCCTCGCGGACCTCACCGAGGCCATCGCCGCCGCCGGCGTCGCCGTCGTCTCCGCCACCGTCGAACCACCCTGCGAACAGCGGGTACGCCACACCTACACGCTCCAACTCCCCGACGCCGCCGGGCTGCCCGCCCTCATGCGGGCCATGCGGGACGTCCCCGGCGTATACGACGTGAGCCGCGCACGCCAATGCGCTTCCCCGGACCTGTAGACCGCCCGCCAGGACACCGCGGTCGTTCCGCCGCGCGCGGGGCGCCCCCCGTCAGCCCGGCGATGACTCCTTCGGGTGGCGGGCGAGCGCGCCGCCCCGGGCCGGGACCGGCGCCCTGGTAGCCGTAGCTCATGCCGCTCACCTCCCGGAACACCGCCCCCCGCGCGCGGTGGCTCCGCTCCGCCGTTCTCGTCGCCGCCTCGGCCGGGCTCGTCGCCGCTGCGCTGCCCGCGCCCGCGCCGCTCGGCATCGGGGACCCGCTCTTCCCCCACCTCGGCAACCCGGGGTACGACGTCCTCTCGTACGACATCGACCTCACCTACGGGGGCCGCAACACCGAGCCCCTCGCGGCCGTGACCCGTATCGAGGCGCTCGCCACCGCCGACCTGGAGCGCGTCAACCTCGACTTCACCTACGGCGAGGTCTCCGCCGTCACCGTCGACGGCGCCCCGGCCGACTTCACCACCAGCGGCGAGGACCTGGTGATCACCCCCGCCCGGGCGGTCGAGGAGGGCGAGCCGCTGGAGATCGCGGTCGTCCACACCAGCGACCCGTCCGGCCCCGTCGACACCGGCGGCTGGGTCCGCACCGGCGACGGCCTCGCCATGGCCAACCAGGCCGACGCCGCCCACCGGGTCTTCCCCTCCAACGACCACCCTGCCGACAAGGCCTACTTCACCTTCCGGATCACCGCCCCCCGTGCCCTGACGGCCGTCGCCAACGGTCTGCCGGCCGGCCGCACCGAGAAGGGCGCCACCACCACCTGGACCTACCGCACCTCCCACCCCATGGCGACCGAACTCGCCCAGGTCTCCATCGGCGCCACCACCGTCGTCCACCGCACGGGACCGCACGGCCTGCCCCTGCGGGACGTCGTCCGCACCGCCGACCGGGAGCTCATGGAGCCCTGGCTGAAGCGGACCCCCGGCCACCTGGAGTGGATGGAGCGCCAGGTCGGCCGCTACCCCTTCGAGACGTACGGACTGCTCGTCGCCGACGCCGACACCGGCTTCGAGCTGGAGACGCAGACCCTCTCCCTCTTCGAACGACGACTGTTCGCCGAGCCCGGCTACCCGGACTGGTACGTCGACTCGATCATGGTCCACGAACTGGCCCACCACTGGTTCGGCAACAGCGTCTCGCCCCGCACCTGGTCCGACCTGTGGCTGAACGAGGGGCACGCGAGCTGGTACGAGGCGCTCTACGCGGACGAGGTGGGCAAGCAGTCCCTGGAGCGCCGGATGAAGGCCGCCTACGGCGCCTCCGACGGATGGCGGGCGGCCGGCGGCCCTCCGGCCGCCCCCGAGCCCCCCTCGCCCGGCCAGAAGATCAGCCTCTTCCGGCCCGTCGTCTACGACGGGAGCGCCCTGGTCCTGTACGCCCTGCGCCAGGAGATCGGCAAGGACGCCTTCCAGCACCTCCAGCGCCGCTGGGTGAGCGAGCACCGCGACGCCACCGCGAGCACCGCCGACTTCACCGAGATGGCGTCCCAGGTCGCGGACCGTGACCTCTCCGCCTTCTTCGCCGACTGGCTCTACGCCGAGAAGACCCCGCCCATGCCCGGCCACCCGGACTGGAGCAGCCGCGCCCCGCAGCCGCCGAACGCCGTGAAACCGGGATGACGCGCACCACCCGGGCGTGACACCATCGTCAGGTCGGCGACGCGGCCGGCCCGGGAATCTTTCCGCGCCGCGACGTGTTCTGATCGACGCAACGACTTTCCATCGACGTAAGGATCAAATGACCTCCTCTTCATCCCCTTCCCAGGACGAGCAGAGCTTCGCCGAGACGAGCCGCACCGAGAGCCTTCGGGCCGATGCCCTGATGGAAGAGGACGTCGCCTGGAGCCACGAGATCGACGGAGAGCGGGACGGCGATCAGTTCGACCGCTCCGAGCGCGCGGCTCTGCGGCGCGTGGCGGGCCTCTCCACCGAGCTCGAGGACGTCACCGAGGTCGAGTACCGGCAGCTGCGCCTCGAGCGAGTCGTGCTGGTCGGCGTGTGGACCTCGGGGACCGTCCAGGACGCGGAGAACTCCCTCGCGGAGCTGGCGGCCCTCGCCGAGACGGCGGGCGCCCTCGTGCTCGACGGCGTGATCCAGCGCCGTGACAAGCCGGACCCCGCCACCTTCATCGGCTCGGGCAAGGCACGCGAGCTGCGTGACATCGTGGTCGAGTCCGGCGCGGACACGGTCGTCTGTGACGGCGAGCTCAGCCCCGGCCAGCTCATCGCCCTGGAGGACGTCGTCAAGGTCAAGGTGGTCGACCGGACCGCCCTGATCCTCGACATCTTCGCCCAGCACGCCAAGTCCCGCGAGGGCAAGGCGCAGGTCGCGCTCGCGCAGATGCAGTACATGCTGCCGCGGCTGCGCGGCTGGGGTCAGTCGCTCTCCCGTCAGATGGGTGGCGGCGGCGGTGGCGGTATGGCCACCCGCGGACCCGGTGAGACCAAGATCGAGACCGACCGTCGTCGGATCCGCGAGAAGATGGCGAAGATGCGCCGGGAGATCGCGGAGATGAAGACCGGCCGCGACATCAAGCGGCAGGAGCGGCGCCGGAACAAGGTGCCGTCGGTCGCCATCGCCGGATACACCAACGCCGGCAAGTCCTCCCTGCTCAACCGCCTCACGGGCGCGGGCGTGCTGGTGGAGAACGCGCTGTTCGCCACCCTCGACCCGACCGTGCGCCGGGCCGAGACGCCCACCGGCCGGGTGTACACGCTGGCCGACACCGTCGGGTTCGTGCGGCACCTTCCGCACCACCTGGTCGAGGCGTTCCGCTCCACCATGGAGGAGGTCGGCGACTCCGACCTGATCCTCCACGTGGTGGACGGCTCCCACCCGGCACCGGAGGAGCAGCTGGCCGCCGTGCGCGAGGTGTTCCGTGACGTCGGCGCGGTGAACGTGCCCGAGGTCGTGGTCGTCAACAAGGCGGACGCGGCCGACCCGCTCGTGCTGCAGCGGCTGATGCGGGCCGAGCGCCACGCCATCGCCGTCTCGGCGCGTACGGGCGAGGGCATCGAGGAGCTGCTCGCGCTCATCGACGCCGAACTCCCCCGGCCGCAGGTCGAGATCGAGGCGCTCGTGCCGTACACCCAGGGCGGGCTCGTCTCGCGGGTGCACGCCGAGGGCGAGGTGCTCTCCGAAGAGCACACGGCGGAGGGCACGCTGCTGAAGGCGCGGGTACACGAGGAGCTGGCGGCATTCCTCATGCCGTACGTTCCCGCCGCTCACTGACCGGCCCGCCCGGCACACGCGGGGACGCGTCCCCGCGGAAGGCCCCGCCCCCTCATCCAGGGGGCGGGGCCTTCCGCATGGGTGGTCCGGGTCCGCGGGAGTCCGCGGGGACTTCGGCACGGACCGCGTCACGCCCGCGGTCCACGCGCCGCGGGTCGGGTCCTCGGGCGGGAGGCGATGAGCCGCCGTCAGGACCTCGGCGCGGGGCGGCCGGCCTCCTCGGCCGGCCGCCGGTCGCGAGCGGTCAGCGGGCGAACTTCCTGCTCACCATCTCGTGCGCGTTCTGGGCACCCCGGCCGAGCTGGGGCCCGGCCAGCCAGCCGTTGCCGCCGACCGGGCCGATCGACGTGTTGGAGACCAGGGCCGCCTTGCCGTTCGGCATCGTGCGGATCCAGCCGCCGCCGGAGGAACCACCGGTCATCGTGCAGCCGATGCGGTACATCGTGGGCGTGGCGGGGGCCGTGGTGAGCCGGCTCGGCCGGTCGACGCACTTGTGCATGATCAGGCCGTTGTACGGGGGAGCGGCCGGGTAGCCCCAGGCTCCCATCGTGCCGGCCTGCGCCGCGGTCGGCGCGGAGAAGTCGACCGGCAGGGCGACGCCCACCGTCTCCTCAAGGGACTTCTTGCCCCGCTCCGGCTGCACGTGCATCACGGCGTAGTCGTGGGGCCAGGCCGGGTTCGTGCCGCCGCGGTTGATCCACTCCCCGGAGGTGACCACCCAGTCGGCCCAGTACTGGCCGTAGGGAGCCACCTCGTGCGCCTGCGCATCGTTCAGCGAGGACGCCGACTTGCCCAGGTCGTTGTAGGCCGGGACGAAGGCGATGTTGCGGTACCAGCCGCCCTTCTGGCCCGCGTGCACGCAGTGACCCGCGGTCCATACGAGGTTGGACTTCCCGGGCCGGCGCGGGTCCTTCACGATCGTGCCGGAGCAGACCATGTGACCCTGCGGCGAGTCGAAGAAGATCTTCCCGACGGGTGCCGCGTTGCGGTGGTACGGCGTCTTCTCGCGCTGTGCCCGCACGGGCCGCGGCACCGGGTCGCTGCCGCCCGCGCCCGCGGTGGCGGTGATCGCCGGGTCGGGGCTCTTCGCCGACTGCATGCGCTCGGGGTCCCACAGGCCCTCGATCACCGGGTTGACGAAGTCCTCGGCCTCACGGAGCCAGGTGTCCCTGTCCCAGTTCTTCCACTCGCCGTTCCTCCACTTGTCCGGGTCGACGCCGTGCTGCTTGAGCTTGTCGGCCAGGTCCTTCGGAAGGGCGCTGCCGCCCCCGCCGGTGGTGGGGTCGGCGGTGGCCGCGGTCGCCTCGGCGGCGGGCTTGTCGGCCGCCGGAGTCTCGGTCGGACCGCAGGCGGTGGCGGTCAGCGAGAGCGCCACGGCCAGGCCGGCGACGGCCGGCAGAAGTTTCGTCGAACGCATGAGCAGAGATCCCCCTGGGATGATTCCCGCGCCCCGCAACCACCTCAGTGCTTGCCATGGACGCGTCACTAGCGGTGGACAGTATGCCCGTCCGAAGGAGGCGGACCCCGCAGGGGCCCGCCTCCTGGGCCTGTCCTAGGGCGTGTGTCGAAAGGAGCGCCGTCCGCCCGAAGTGCGGGCCCCGCGGAGTCCGGTGCGTGCGATCGCACGGCGGAGGGTCGCCCTCGTACCGGACGTACGTGCACGATCCCGACAACGCGGCGAGCGTGCGTGCCAGACGCCGCGGGGCAGGCGGGACTCTCGAAACACGCCCTAGCGGCCCGCGTACTTCTTGCTGACCTCGTCGTAGACACCCTTGGCCTCGGCGCCCAGACGCGGACCGGCCAGCCAGCCGGCCGTCACCGGGCCGATCGACGTGTTGGACACCAGCGCCGGCTTGCCGTCCTTGCCCTCGGCCACCCAGCCGCCACCGGACGAACCGCCGGTCATGGTGCAGCCGATGCGGTACATCGTCGGCTGCTCCGCCTTCACCGACAGGCGGCCCGGCCTGTCCTGGCACTGGAACATCTTCTGGCCGTCGAAGGGAGCACCGGCCGGGTAACCGGTCGCCGTCATGCTCGCGATCTTCGGCGTGGCCGGCGCGTTGAACTCCACGGGGAGCGCCGAACCGACCGTCTCCTCCAGCGACTTGCCCGTGCTGCCCTTCTCCGGCGTCACGTGGATCACCGCGAAGTCGTACGGGGCGCCCTGGCCGCCGGTCGCCGCGCCCTGCGAGATCCACTGCTCGGACGTCTGCGCCCAGTCACCCCACCACACGCCGTACGGGGCGACGTCCGCGCGGGTCGCGTTCTCCAGCTGGGCGGCCGGCTTGCCGCTGTCGTTGTACGAGGGCACGAAGGCGATGTTGCGGTACCAGCCGCCCTTCTTGCCGGCGTGGACGCAGTGGCCCGCCGTCCAGACCATGTTGGACTTCCCCGGGTTCGCCGGGTCCTGCACGACGGTGGCCGAGCAGACCATCGAGCCCTGGGGCCCGTCGAAGAAGACCTTGCCCGCCTCGGGAGCGCTGGAGTGGTACGGAGTGCCCACGGCCTTCGCCTTGACCCGGTCGGGCGTCGGGTCGGTGACACCCTCGTCGCCCGAGATGTCCTCCTCCTCGACCGGCTTGTCGGGGCGCTCGGCCTCCCGCATCCGGTCCGGGTCCCAGAGGTCCTCGATGATCGGGTTCACGTAGTCCCTGGCCTCACGCAGCCACTTCTCGCGGTCCCAGTTCTTCCACTCGCCGTCGCGCCACTTGTCCAGGTCGATCCCGCGCTCCTTGAGGCGGTCCTTGAGATCGTCCGGAATCGTGATCTTGTCGCCGGCGGACGGGCTCGCGGGAGCGCTGGGCTTGTCGCCCGCGTTCTCCTCGGTCGGGCCGCAGGCCGTCGCCGTCAGCGTCAACGCCGCGACGGCGGCTGCCGAGGCCAGCAGCGGACGAATCGATCGCATCTCGAGATCCCCCTGGGACTACGTCAACTTGTGCATGAGTGAACTGTGGTGAACATCCCGGCGGCGTCGACCGCCGCCGGAGCGCGGCCCCCATGATGCCGGTGCAGGTGGGGACGGCGTGCGGCAGGTCCGCGGTTCCGCACCCCGTCCAGCCGTTGCCGTGCCGTGATCAAGACCGGTCCAAGGATCTTGGTATCGGCCCGTGATCCCCGGGGGTCCGCGTCGTTGGTACGTACGGGGGACCCCCAAGCAGCGCTCACGGCCGTCGTACGCACGGTCGAGCAACGTACTGATGTGCAACGCAACCGTTACAGCGGGAGGACACCGAGCCGTGGCCGTGACCGAATCAGCTCCGGCCGTACCACCGGCGGCGCAGACACCGACGGGGGAGCGTCCCGCGGGCGAGACGGGCGCCCACGAGGGCATCCTGCGCCGCCAGTCGCTGCGCGAGTCGGCGGCGCGCACCTACGCCCGCTCGCTGCCGATCGTGCCGGTGCGCGCCCGAGGGCTCACCATCGAGGGCGCGGACGGCCGCCGTTACCTCGACTGCCTCTCGGGCGCGGGGACGCTGGCCCTCGGCCACAACCACCCGGTGGTCCTCGAAGCCGTCAGGAAGGTCCTCGACTCGGGCGCCCCGCTCCACGTCCTCGACCTCGCCACCCCGGTCAAGGACGCCTTCACGACCGAGCTGTTCGCGACGCTCCCCGCCGGGCTCGCCGACGACGCCCGCATCCAGTTCTGCGGGCCTGCCGGCACGGACGCGGTCGAGGCCGCCCTCAAGCTCGTCCGCACGGCGACCGGCCGCAGCGGACTGTTCAGCTTCACCGGCGCCTACCACGGCATGACCGCCGGAGCCCTCGACGCCTCCGGCGGAGCCACGGACGTCCGCGTCACCCGGCTGCCCTACCCGCAGAACTACCGCTGCCCCTTCGGCGTCGGCGGCGACCGCGGCGCCGAACTGGCCGCCCGCTGGACGGAGAACCTCCTCGACGACCCCAAGAGCGGGGTCACCACCCCCGCCGGGATGATCCTCGAACCCGTCCAGGGAGAAGGAGGAGTCATCCCCGCCCCCGACGCCTGGATGCGCCGGATGCGCGCCCTCACCGCCTCCCGGTCCATCCCCCTCATCGCCGACGAGGTGCAGACCGGCGTCGGCCGCACGGGCACCTTCTGGGCCGTCGAGCACAGCGGCGTCGTGCCCGACGTGATGGTCCTCTCCAAGGCCATCGGAGGCTCCCTCCCGCTCGCCGTCATCGTCTACCGCGCCGAGCTCGACGCCTGGGAGCCCGGCGCTCACGCCGGCACCTTCCGCGGCAACCAGCTCGCCATGGCCGCCGGAGCCGCCACCCTCGCGTACGTACGGGAGAACAAGCTCGCCGACCGCGCGGCCACGCTCGGCGCCCGGATGCTCGGCCGGCTCCAGGGGCTCGCCGCCGACCACCCCTGCGTCGGCGACGTCCGCGGCCGGGGCCTCATGATCGGCGTCGAGCTGGTCGACCCGTACGCCGACGAGGCCCCGTTCCCGTCCGCCGACGAGGCCCGGGCCTTCGGCGTCTTCGCCCCGCCGGCCGCTCCGGCGCTCGCCGCGGCCGTCCAGCGGGAGTGCCTGGACCGCGGGCTCATCGTCGAACTCGGCGGCCGGCACGCCGGCGTCGTCCGTCTCCTGCCGCCACTGACCCTCACCGACGAGCAGGCGGAGGCCGTCCTGGACCGTTTCGCCGACGCCCTGGCCGCCGCCGAACGGACCCACCGCCCGGGCCCGTCCCCGCGCCCCCGCTCCGTACCCGCCCGCTCCGCGCCCCGCCGGACCGCCACCGGACCGTCCCACTGATCCCGGACCGAACCCGGACACCCTCACAAGGAAGCCCCCGTGAACGCCACTCCCGCCTCCGAAGCGTCCGACTCCGGCAGCGCCGCACCAGGCCCGCTCGCCGTCGAGCAGGCCACCGTCCCCCGTCAGCACTCCGGTCCGTACGACCCCCAGCCCGCTGCGCCGCACCCGTCGGCCGCGCCCGCGGCGGCGCACGCGACGGCTTCCGGGCTCGCTTCCGGCGCACCGACCGCGCCCGCTCCGGCGCCCCCGGTCAGGGACGGTCACCGGGACGACCACCGCGCGGAGCCCCTCGACGACCCGGACCCCCAGCGCGCCGCGGACGCCGCGACCATCGAGAACCTGCTGCGCTGCTGGGTACGGGAGAAGGATCTCCGCGCCCCCGAGGGCACCACCCTCCGCGTCCCCCTCGACGCCAGCGGCACCGCCCTCCTCGTGCCGGTCCTCTACTGGTCGCCCACCGGCTGGCACCGCTTCGGGGCACCCGTCCTGGAAGGTCTCCCCGCCTCGGCACCGGCGGCCGACGCCGTGACCGTCGCCGCGCTCCTCAGCCGCGAGACGGGCCGCCCCGAGGGCACCGATCTCGTCGGCCGCGTCGCCGACTCCGCCCGCCGCACCGCCGAATTCATCGCCGACCGGCGCCGCCGGCCGCGCCCCGGCCTCGACGCCGACCTCTTCCTCACCGCCGAGCAGTCCCTGCTCCTCGGCCACCCGCTCCACCCGACCCCCAAGAGCCGGGAGGGACTCTCCGAGGCGGAGGCCCGTCTCTACTCCCCGGAGCTGTACGGCTCCTTCCCCCTGCACTGGATGGCCGTCGACCGCACCGTCCTCGCCTCCGACTCCGCCTGGACCGAACAGGGCCGCCCGGTCACCGCAGAACAACTCGCCACCGGGCTCGCCGAGGGCCTCGCACCGCCGCCGGGCACCGTGCCGCTCCCCCTCCACCCCTGGCAGGCACGCGAGCTGCTGCACCGGCCCGCCGTCGCCTCCCTCCTCGACGCCGGACTCCTGCACGACCTCGGTCCCCACGGCGGCGCCTGGCACCCCACCTCCTCCGTCCGCACCGTGCACCGGCCCGGCGCCCGGACCATGCTCAAGCTCTCCCTCGGCGTCCGCATCACCAACTCCCGGCGCGAGAACCTCCGCAAGGAACTCCACCGCGGCGTGGAGGTCCACCGGCTCCTGCGCACCGGGCTCGTCGACCAGTGGCAGGCAGCCCACCCCGGGTTCGACATCGTCCGCGACCCCGCCTGGCTCGCGGTCGACACCCTCGACGGCGCACCCGTTCCCGGCCTCGACGTCATGGTCCGCCACAACCCCTTCGCCGCAGGCGACGACGCCGTCTGCATCGCCGCCCTCACGGCCCCGCGCCCCTGGCCCGGCACGGGCCTGATGCGCTCACGCCTCGCCGAGGTCGTCACCCGCCTCGCCGCCCGTACCGGCCGCCCCACCACGGCGGTCGCGGCCGAGTGGTTCCTGCGCTACCTCGACCAGGTCGTCCGCCCCGTGCTCTGGCTCGACGGCGCCGCCGGGGTCGCCCTGGAGGCTCACCAGCAGAACACGCTCGTGCTCCTCGACCCCGACGGCTGGCCCGTCGGCGGCCGCTACCGCGACAACCAGGGCTACTACTTCCGCGAATCCCACCGCGACGACCTGGACAAGAGGCTGCCCGGCATCGGCGCCGCCAGCGACACCTTCGTCTCCGACCAGGTCACCGACGAGCGTTTCGCCTACTACCTCGGCATCAACAACGTCCTCGGTCTCATCGGCGCGTTCGGCTCCCAGCGTCTCGCCGACGAGCGCGTCCTGCTCGCCGGCTTCCGGCAGTTCCTGACCTCCGCCACGGGCCTCGGCTCCCCGCTGCCGCACCGGCTCCTGGAGGCCGCGACGCTGCGCTGCAAGGCCAACCTGCTCACCCGCCTCCACGGCCTGGACGAACTGGTGGGGCCCGTCGACACCCAGTCCGTCTACGTCACCATCACCAACCCCCTCCGCGCCTGAGCGCCGCGCGGCCCGGGCCCGGCCGGACGAGCCGGGCCCGGCGCACGCCCGACGAGCCACCCCTGACAAGCCCCGGACCACATCCGACGAGCCGCTCCCGACACGACCGCCTCACCAGCCCACGCCGCACCAGCCCACGCCGCACCGCCGAGAGGAGAGCGTCACCGTGCCTCACACCGACGCCGGCACCGACACCGACGCGAGCCCCGGGTCCCACGCCGACGCGAGCCCCGGGTCCCCCGCCGACGCCGGTCCCGGGGCCCGGAGCGCCGCCGGGACCAGCGCCCGCCCCCCGGCCGGCACGGCCGGTGAGGACACCCTGGACATGCGTCTGCCCGACGAGCTCGTCGCCCTGTTCACCGCCGACGAGACCACCACGACGACCCGCGGCGACCTGCTCGACGACGTTCCCTCCTGGGGCCCGGCCGCCACCTCCGTCGGCCTCTTCCAGCTCGTGCCCGTACGGATCGACCGGGACCTGGCACTCGTCAGCCGCTGGATGAACGATCCGGCCGTCGCCGCCTTCTGGGAGCTGTCAGGACCCGAGTCCGTGACCGCCGCCCACCTGCGCCCCCAACTCGACGGCGACGGACGCACCGTGCCCTGCCTCGGAGTCCTCGGCGGCACGCCCATGAGCTACTTCGAGATCTACCGCGCCGATCTCGACCCGCTCGCCCGGCACTACCCGGCACGCCCCCACGACACCGGGATCCATCTGCTCGTCGGCGGCGTCGCCGACCGTGCACGAGGGATCGGCACCACGCTGCTGCGTGCCGTCGCCGACCTCGTCCTGGACCACCGGCCGCGGTGCACCCGTGTCATCGCCGAACCCGACGTGCGCAACACACCGTCGGTGTCCGCCTTCCTGAGCGCCGGCTTCCGCTTCTCGGCCGAAGTCGACCTCCCCGACAAACGAGCCGCCCTCATGGTCCGCGACCGCGCCCTCCGCCACGTCCTGTGAACGCCCGTCCGTCATCCATACGCCGCTCGCTCCACAGCGGTTTCCACCCCGAGGAGTCCCCGTGCCGTCGTCCCCTGCCACCCATGACTCCGCACCGCTCTCGCCCCCCGAGCTGAACACCTCCGCCTGGACCCTGGTGTGCTCCCACCTCCTCGCCAAGACCCTCGGCGAGTTCGCGTACGAGGAGATCATCGAACCCGTCCCCGCCGACGATCCCCATGAACCCGGCGGCCCCGACGACCCCGGACGCCACACCCTGCGCCTCGACGACGGCTCGACGCTCGCCTTCAGCGCCCGCCGTGGCGCGTACGGAAGCTGGCGCGTCGCACCCGCCTCGATCACCCTCGACGGCCGGCCCCTGACGGACCCCCTCGACTTCCTGGTCCGTGCCCACCGGCTCCTCGGCATCGACGGCGCGACCCTCGGCCACCTCATCCGCGAGCTCACCACCACCCTCGTCGCGGACGCCCGGCTCCACCACACGGCGCTGCCCGCGGACCGGCTCGCCGACCTGGGCTACGCCGAGCTGGAAGGCCACCAGACCGGTCACCCCTGGCTCGTGCTGAACAAGGGCCGCATCGGCTTCTCCGCCGCCGACGCCGCCCGCTGGGCCCCCGAAGCCCGCCGCCCCACCCGCCTCCCCTGGATCGCGGTCAGCACCGGCCTTGCCGCCTACCGCGGAGTCCCCGGGCTCGACACCCCCGACCGGCTCTACGCCCGCGAGCTCGGCCCCGAGGTCCGCGACGCCTTCCACGCCGAGCTGACCGGCCGGGGCCTGGATCCCGAGACCTACCTCCTGCTGCCCGTCCACCCCTGGCAGTGGGACGAGATCCTGCTTCCCCTCTACGCCCCGGCCATCGCCTGCGGAGCCATCGTCCCGCTCCCCACCGACGGCGACCTGCGTCTGCCCCAGCAGTCGGTCCGCACGTTCCTCAACACCAGCCGCCCCGACCGGCACACCGTCAAGCTGCCGCTCTCCGTCCTCAACACGCTTGTCTGGCGGGGGCTCCCCACCGAGCGCACCCTCGCCGCGCCCGCCGTCACCTCCTGGGTGCACGGGCTGCGCGACGCCGACCCCTTCCTGCGCGAAGAGTGCGGGGTGATCCTCCTCGGCGAGGTCGCGTCCGTCACCGTGGAGCACCCCCTCTACGACCGGCTGCCCGAGGTCCCGTACCAGTACAAGGAACTCCTCGGCGCGATCTGGCGCGAGCCGCTGCGGCTGCCTCCCGACGAGCGCGCCCGAACCCTCGCCGCGCTCCTGCACACCGACCCGGACGGCCGCGCCTTCGTCGCCGCGCTGGTCGAGCGCTCCGGGCTCCGCCCCGCCGTGTGGCTCCAGCACCTCTTCGCCGCCCTGCTGCCGCCGCTGCTGCACTTCCTCTACCAGTACGGCACCGTCTTCTCACCGCACGGCGAGAACGCCATCGTCGTCTACGACGACCAGGACGTCCCCGTGCGTCTGGCGATCAAGGACTTCGTCGACGACGTGAACGTCAGCGCCCTGCCCCTCCCCGAGCACGAGACGATGCCGGACGACGTCCGTGCCGTCCTGCTCACGGAGGAACCGGGCTTCCTCACCCAGTTCATCCATTCAGGTCTGTTCGTCGGCGTCTTCCGCTACCTGGCACCGCTGTGCGAGGAGCAACTTGGCGTGCCCGAAATGGACTTCTGGGCCATGGTCCGGGCCGAGATCCTGCGCCACCAGGCGCGCTTCCCGGAGCTGAAGGAACGGTTCGAGCTGTTCGATCTCCTCAGACCCCGGATCGAGCGGCTCTGTCTCAACCGCAACCGTCTGCACCTGGACGGCTACCGCGACCGCCCCGCGCGGCCGCACGCCGCCGTCCACGGAACCGTCCCGAATCCGCTCGCGTGAGCCCGACTGTCACTGCCGCGCCGTAGGGTGGAAGCGCTATGACGAAGCCATCCCTCCCCGAACTCCTCCATGCCGCAGTCTCCGCCGTCGGCGGTATGGAACGGCCTGGCCAGGTATCCATGGCCGAAGCCGTCGCCGAGGCCATCGACGACAGCTCCCACCTTCTCGTCCAGGCCGGCACCGGCACCGGAAAGTCGCTCGGCTATCTGGTGCCGGCCCTGGCGCACGGGGAGCGGGTGGTGGTGGCCACGGCCACGCTGGCGCTCCAGCGCCAGCTGGTCGAGCGTGACCTTCCGCGCACGGTCGACGCCCTGCATCCGCAGCTGCGGCGGCGTCCCGAGTTCGCCATGCTCAAGGGGCGGTCGAACTACCTCTGCCTCCACCGCCTCCACGAGGGCGTGCCGCAGGACGAGGAGGACGGGCTGTTCGACCCCTTCGAGGCCGCGGCGCCCACGAGCAAGCTCGGCCAGGACCTGCTGCGGCTGCGGGACTGGTCCGACGAGACGGAGACCGGCGACCGGGACGACCTGACGCCCGGCGTCTCCGACCGTGCGTGGGCCCAGGTCTCGGTCAGCTCCCGTGAATGCCTGGGCGCGAGCAAGTGCGCCTACGGCGCGGAGTGCTTCGCCGAGGCCGCCCGGGAGCGGGCCAAGCTCGCCGACGTCGTCGTCACCAATCACGCCCTGCTGGCCATCGACGCGATCGAGGGTGCCCCCGTCCTGCCCCAGCACGAGGTGCTGATCGTGGACGAGGCCCACGAGCTGGTGTCCCGCGTCACCGGCGTCGCCACGGGCGAGCTCACGCCGGGCCAGGTCAACCGCGCCGTCCGCCGGAGCGCGAGGCTGGTCGACGAGAAGATCGCCGACCAGCTGCAGACCGCGGCCGAGGGCTTCGAGAGGGTCATGGAGCTGGCCCTCCCGGGCCGTCTGGAGGAGCTCCCGGAGGATCTCTCGTACGCGCTGATGGCACTGCGGGACGCGGCCCGCGCCGTCATCACGGCCCTGGGCTCCACCCGGGACAAGGCGGTCCAGGACGAGGACGCCGTGCGCAGGCAGGCCATGGCGTCGGTGGAGAGCATCCACGGCGTCGCCGAGCGGATCACGCAGGGATCCGAGTACGACGTCGTCTGGTACGAACGCCACGACCGGTTCGGTGCCTCCGTGCGGGTCGCCCCGCTCTCGGTCTCCGGGCTGCTGCGGGAGAAGCTCTTCGCCGACCGGTCCGTGGTGCTCACGTCGGCCACGCTCAAGCTGGGGGGCGACTTCAACGGCGTCGGGGCCTCGCTGGGGCTCGCTCCGGAAGGCACCGAGGGAGACGACGTCCCGGTCTGGAAGGGCATCGACGTCGGTTCGCCGTTCGACTATCCCAAGCAGGGCATCCTCTACGTCGCGAAGCATCTGTCGCGCCCCGCGCGCGACGGCGACCGCGGCGACATGCTGGACGAGCTCACGGAGCTGATGCAGGCCGCGGGCGGCCGCACGCTCGGACTGTTCTCCTCGATGCGGGCGGCCCAGCTCGCGGCCGAGGAGCTGCGCACGCGCATCCCCGAGTTCCCCATCCTGCTGCAGGGCGAGGACACCCTGGGCGAGCTGATCAAGAACTTCTCCGCCGACCCGAAGACCTGCCTCTTCGGGACGCTCTCGCTGTGGCAGGGAGTGGACGTCCCGGGCGCCAGCTGCCAGCTCGTCGTCATGGACAAGATCCCCTTCCCGCGCCCCGACGACCCGCTGATGAGCGCGCGGCAGAAGGCCGTCGAGGAAGCGGGCGGCAACGGCTTCATGGCCGTCGCGGCCACGCACGCGGCGCTGCTCATGGCTCAGGGCGCCGGCCGGCTCGTCCGCGCCACCGGCGACCGCGGCGTGGTCGCGGTGCTCGATCCGCGGCTGGCCACCGCTCGCTACGGCAGCTATCTGAAGGCGTCACTCCCCGACTTCTGGTACACGACGGACCGTAACCAGGTGCGGAAGTCGCTGGCGGCGATCGATGCGGCTTCCCAGGCGGCGGGTGTGTGAGGACACGGCAGGGCCCCGGGACCGGCGCAGTGGGTCCCGGGGCCCGGTCAGAGCCGGCGAGTGATCACACCCGCCGCAGAACCGCCACCACCTTGCCGAGGATGGTGGCCTCGTCGCCGGGGATCGGCTGGTACGCCGCGTTGTGCGGCAGCAGCCAGACGTGGCCGTCCTCGCGCTTGAAGCGCTTCACGGTGGCCTCGCCGTCCAGCATGGCGGCGACGATGTCACCGTTCTCCGCGACGGGCTGGCGGCGCACCGTGACCCAGTCGCCGTCGCAGATGGCCGCCTCGATCATGGAGTCGCCCACGACCTTGAGGACGAACAGCTCGCCGTCGCCGACCAGCTGGCGGGGGAGCGGAAAGACGTCCTCGACGGACTCCTCGGCGAGGATGGGGCCACCGGCGGCGATCCGTCCGACCAGCGGGACGTACGACGCGGCGGGCTTGCCGCTGGTGTCGGTGGGCTGGGTGCTGGGCTGGTCGGAGCCGCGCACCTCGTAGGCCCGGGGGCGGTGAGGGTCGCGACGGAGGAAGCCCTTGCGCTCCAGGGCCATCAGC
The DNA here is from genome assembly GCF_040677675.1 of Streptomyces sp. NPDC053755. Taxonomy (NCBI): domain Bacteria; kingdom Bacillati; phylum Actinomycetota; class Actinomycetes; order Kitasatosporales; family Streptomycetaceae; genus Streptomyces; species Streptomyces sp. NPDC053755. The sequence continues at coordinate 74,868 of NZ_JBFASK010000002.1, forward strand.
TGGTGCGCCACGGAGGAGGTGCTGGAGAGGCCCACCGCCTGGCCGATCTCGCGCATCGACGGGGGGTAGCCCCGCCGCTGGACGGAGTCCCGGATGACCTCGATCACCCTGCGCTGCCGGTCGGTGAGGCCGGAGCTGTCGGCCCTGATCCCTGGAGGTCGTCCGGGCAGCGAGCGGGCGGGCCGACCGGGCTCCCCGTCCCCGTTCATGACTGTGTCATTCATGGCATGCACCGGCTCGAGTCGGCCCTGGGAGCGGTCCTGGGCGGTGATGGTGGCACTGTCTGCGGTGGTGGTCACGTCGTCGGCCCCTCTCGAATGGTCTCCCTGGCTGGCACAACGGTAGTGGCTTTCGAAAGGTTGCGCCAAACACACGTTCGAGTGAAAAACTGCGGATTGCCTTACGTGTTCACGCAGGTGGGTGTATATGCCGCCTCGGCCCCGTCGGAATTCGGTGGCCACGGTAGCCTTCGCCGCCCGCCCGCGGGGCGGCGGGGTCCTTCTGTCAGTGTGGCATCAGCGGCCCCGGAATCGGCGGCACCGCGCGCTTCCCGTACCCTCTGACCCGGCCCCGCGCACCCCTTCACGGGCTGCGCCGCGCGACACGCGCGAAGGGGCGAAAATGCGCTTCGCCACCAGATCTAGTGGTTGGATTGCATCAGCCACCCAGAAGTTGTGGTCCCCGGTCTGCCGGGGGTGCACGCATCGCCTATGCTGGTGGTCGCTTCGAGGGGCCCTGACGGGCCCGGTGGGGCTATTCAGTCGTGCCGTGAGGGAGGGTCGGAACCATGCATTGCCCTTTCTGCAGGCACCCCGACAGCCGAGTCGTCGACAGTCGCACCACCGACGACGGGACGTCGATCCGACGCCGCCGCCAGTGCCCCGACTGTTCCCGCCGTTTCACGACGGTGGAGACCGCCTCGCTGATGGTGATCAAGCGGTCCGGTGTGACCGAGCCCTTCAGCCGTACCAAGGTCATCTCCGGCGTCCGAAAGGCGTGCCAGGGGCGACCCGTGACGGAGGACGCCCTCGCCAAGCTCGGCCAGCGGGTCGAGGAGGCGGTGCGCGCCACCGGAAGCGCCGAGCTGACCACCCACGACGTGGGTCTGGCCATCCTCGGCCCGTTGCAGGAACTCGACCTCGTCGCGTACCTGCGCTTCGCATCTGTGTACAAGGCTTTCGACAGCCTCGACGACTTCGAGGCCGCCATCGCGGAACTCCGCGGACAGCGGCCTCGCGCAGTGGAGCGCGGGACCGGAGTGACCCCCGAGGTCCCCGTTCCCGCCACCGCCGCCGACTGACCGGCGGGCCGGACCCGAGGTCCGGCGAGACCGGTCGCCGAGCGGCTGAAAAGACGTGCCACGAGGGCCCTGAGCGGCGTTCGCGGCAGCAGACAAGAAGACGGTGCCCTGGGACTAACTGGGCACTTCAGGGTGTTTTGCCCGTATATGGGAGGCGGCATGACAGAGACGGCGAGCGGTCCGGCACGAGGTTCCCGCGCCAAGGGAACCAAGGCGGCTGCGGCGGGCCGGCAGGGTCTGCGTATCGAACGCATCCACACCACTCCTGGCGTGCATCCGTACGACGAGGTGGTCTGGGAGCGTCGTGACGTCGTCATGACCAACTGGCGCGACGGCTCGGTCAACTTCGAGCAGCGTGGCGTCGAGTTCCCCGACTTCTGGTCGGTGAACGCGGTCAACATCGTCACCAGCAAGTACTTCCGCGGGGCCGTCGGCACCCCGCAGCGCGAGACCGGTCTCAAGCAGCTCATCGACCGGATCGTGAAGACGTACACGAAGGCCGGCGAGGAGCACGGCTACTTCTCCTCGCCCGCCGACGCCGAGATCTTCGAGCACGAGCTGGCCTACGCCCTCCTGCACCAGATCTTCAGCTTCAACTCGCCGGTGTGGTTCAACGTCGGCACGCCGCAGCCCCAGCAGGTCTCCGCCTGCTTCATCCTGTCCGTCGACGACTCCATGGAGTCGATCCTCGACTGGTACAAGGAAGAGGGCATGATCTTCAAGGGCGGCTCCGGCGCCGGCCTGAACCTCTCCCGTATCCGCTCCTCCAAGGAGCTCCTGTCCAGCGGCGGCAACGCCTCCGGCCCGGTCTCCTTCATGCGCGGTGCCGACGCCTCCGCAGGAACGATCAAGTCGGGCGGCGCCACCCGCCGCGCCGCCAAGATGGTCATCCTCGACGTCGACCACCCCGACATCGAGAACTTCATCGAGACCAAGGTGAAGGAAGAGGAGAAGATCCGCGCGCTGCGCGACGCGGGCTTCGACATGGACCTGGGCGGCGACGACATCACGTCCGTCCAGTACCAGAACGCCAACAACTCGGTCCGCGTGAACGACACGTTCATGAAGGCGGTCGAGGCGGGCGGCAGGTTCGGCCTCACCTCCCGCATGACGGGCGAGGTCATCGAGGAGGTCGACGCCAAGTCGCTCTTCCGCAAGATGGCCGAGGCGGCCTGGGCCTGTGCCGACCCCGGCATCCAGTACGACGACACCATCAACGCGTGGCACACCTGCCCGGAGTCCGGCCGCATCAACGGCTCGAACCCCTGCAGCGAGTACATGCACCTGGACAACACGTCCTGCAACCTCGCCTCGCTGAACCTGATGAAGTTCCTCAAGGACGACGGCAAGGGCAACCAGTCGTTCGAGTCCGAGCGCTTCGCCAAGGTCGTCGAGCTGGTCATCACCGCGATGGACATCTCCATCTGCTTCGCGGACTTCCCGACCCAGAAGATCGGCGAGAACACCCGCGCCTTCCGCCAGCTGGGCATCGGCTACGCCAACCTCGGCGCCCTGCTGATGGCCACGGGCCACGCGTACGACTCCGACGGCGGCCGCGCCCTGGCCGGCGCCATCACCTCGCTGATGACCGGCACGTCGTACAAGCGCTCCGCCGAGCTGGCCGCGGTCGTCGGTCCGTACGACGGCTACGCCCGCAACGCCGAGCCGCACCAGCGCGTGATGAAGCAGCACGCCGACGCCAACACCGTGGCCGTGCGCATGGACGACCTGGACTCGCCGATCTGGGCCGCCGCCACGGAGGCCTGGCAGGACGTGATCCGCCTCGGCGCCAAGAACGGCTTCCGCAACGCCCAGGCCTCGGTCATCGCCCCGACCGGCACCATCGGTCTCGCGATGTCCTGCGACACCACCGGCCTCGAGCCCGACCTCGCCCTGGTCAAGTTCAAGAAGCTGGTCGGCGGCGGCTCGATGCAGATCGTCAACGGCACCGTCCCGCAGGCCCTGCGCCGCCTGGGTTACCAGGAGGAGCAGATCGAGGCGATCGTCGCCCACATCGCCGAGCACGGCAACGTGATCGACGCCCCGGGCCTGAAGACCGAGCACTACGAGGTCTTCGACTGCGCCATGGGCGAGCGTTCCATCTCCGCGATGGGCCACGTCCGCATGATGGCCGCGATCCAGCCGTGGATCTCCGGCGCCCTCTCCAAGACCGTGAACCTGCCGGAGACGGCCACGGTCGAGGACGTCGAGGAGGTCTACTTCGAGGCGTGGAAGATGGGCGTCAAGGCGCTCGCGATCTACCGCGACAACTGCAAGGTCGGCCAGCCGCTCTCCGCCAAGAAGAAGGAGACGGAGAAGACCGAGGTCACCGCGAAGACCGAGGCCACGATCCGCGAGGCCGTCGAGAAGGTCGTCGAGTACCGCCCGGTCCGCAAGCGCCTGCCCAAGGGCCGTCCGGGGATCACCACCTCCTTCACGGTCGGTGGCGCCGAGGGCTACATGACCGCGAACTCCTACCCGGACGACGGTCTCGGCGAGGTCTTCCTGAAGATGTCCAAGCAGGGTTCGACGCTCGCCGGCATGATGGACGCCTTCTCCATCGCCGTCTCCGTCGGTCTCCAGTACGGCGTGCCCCTGGAGACCTACGTCTCCAAGTTCACCAACATGCGTTTCGAGCCGGCCGGCATGACGGACGACCCGGACGTGCGGATGGCGCAGTCGATCGTCGACTACATCTTCCGCCGCCTGGCGCTGGACTTCCTGCCCTTCGAGACCCGCTCCGCGCTCGGCATCCACTCGGCCGAGGAGCGTCAGCGTCACCTGGAGACGGGCTCCTACGAGCCCGCCGACGACGAGGTGGACGTCGAGGGTCTCGCCCAGTCCGCACCGCGCCAGACGGAGACCCTGAAGGCCGTCGCCGCCCCGGCCGTGGCGGCGGAGGTTCCCGCCCCCAAGCAGGCGCACACCTCGGCGGAGCTCGTCGAGATGCAGCTGGGCATCAGCGCCGACGCGCCGCTCTGCTTCTCCTGCGGTACGAAGATGCAGCGCGCGGGCTCCTGCTACATCTGCGAGGGCTGCGGCTCGACCAGCGGCTGCAGCTGACAACCGAGTGACGGCGTCCGACGGGACGCCGACGGGGCACTGAGTCACGGGTGCCGAGGGCGCTGATCCGCGCTTGAGAGAGGGTGCCGGCCATGGGCCGGCACCCTCTTCGGCGTGGGGGCCGACGGCGCCGACCCGGGTCCGTGTCGGCCGACGACGCCGGCCCGGGGCCGTTTCCGGCGGGTCCGGGCGGCTGCGGGGCGGACGGGCCCCGGCCGACGGGTCAGGAGGAACGAGTGGCACAGGTCATCGCCGCAGTCTCACGGACGTTCAACGCATTCCTGCTCCTGCCGAACCGCGCGCGGACCGACTGCTCGTCCGCGACGGTCGACGAAGGTCTGGCGCTCGCCGTCGCCAAGCTCAAGACCACGAGGGTCTCCTGCGGCTCCACCACCCTGCCCGAGTTCCAGTCCACCGCCCGGCTCACCCTCGTCTCGGACCAGAGTTCCCAGGAGAGGCACGCCAACGTCACGCTGCGGGACACCCCGGCGAGGGTCTCCTTACCCTCGCGGGCGTTCCGGTCGTTCCGCTCGCACAGGCCGGACGGGCCGTCGGACGGGACCGACCGGTGCACGGTCCCGTCCGGCCGCCGCGGGTGGGGGCGCGGTCAAAGGCCCCGCCCCGCCCGCCCCGGCGGCTGGTTCAGGCGTGCCGCGCCCCCATCAGGGCCGTGAACGTCTCCGGATCGGCGTCGAAGCCGCGAGGGGCCGAGTGGTAGGACCAGTCGGTTCCGCCGTCGCGGCTGAACTCCACGATGGTGGCCGCGGTGGCGTCGGCCACCGTCGCGAAATCGTGCTCGGCCAGGTCCGTGTAGCCCTCGCGCACACGCACACCGGTGTGGGCGATGTCGCCGAAGGTCAGACGGCCGCCCCCCTGCTGTATGACCACGCCCACCACCACGCGCGCGTACCGGGGCGCGAGGCGCTCCAGCTCCAGGGTCATCGCCTCGTCGTAGCCGAAGCCCTGGCCCGTACGGCTGTCGCGGTTGAGCGTGATCGTGCCGTCGGGGGAGCGGCTGTCGAAGTGCACCAGATAGGCGGGGGTGCCGTACGGATCGTCCGCCGTGTAGACGCCCGCGATCAGATCGAGGTCGTGCGCCGGGGCGCCGGCCGGGGCGGGATCCCACTTGAGCGTCACCTCGACCTTGCCGACCCCCTTGTTGAGACCGCTCACCGTGAATCCCCTCTCCGCCTGGGCGTCGCCTTGTCGGCCCGGTCAACTGCCCGTGGTCGCGGGCACTTTGCCCATGGTGTCATGCGCGCCGCGGCGGGTGGGGACGCGACGGGCGGGATCGAACCGGCTGACGAAGCGGTGTCGGTACTGGTGAGAGTGCACTCCTCCGTACCCTGACGGCGGCCCGGTCCGGCCCCGTACGATGGCGCGGTGCTGGTCAAGTGGATTCGCTGCACCGTGGTGGACCGTCGGGGGTTCGAGCGGGGGCAGCGGAAATGGGCGGGGCTGCTGGGTGAGCCGGGATTCCGGGGACAGGGCGGGGGATGGAGCCGGGGGAGGCCCGGTGTGGCCCATGTCTTCGCCTTCTGGGAGAGCCGGGCCTTCTACGACTCGTTCATGGCCCGGTCGCACGACCGTCTCGCGGCCGCGCAGGCGGGCACGTACAAGGACGCCCAGGTCAAGCTGTTCGACTATCGCTTCGACGTGAAGACGGGCTTCGAGCCCCGCTTCTCGGACGCCGACGTGGCCCGGGTCGCCCACTGCCGCATCCACGAGGGCCGGGTCGAGCACTTCGCGCTGATGCAGGAGAAGGTGTGGAATCCGGCGATGGCCGGCTCTCCCGGGATGCTGCGCGGGGTGTTCGGCGAGGCGCCGGGGAACGAGTTCCTCGTGCTTTCGATGTGGCGGTCCGCGGCGGAGCACGGCAAGTACCGGGCCGAACGAGTCGAACGTCTCGGGCTGCGCGCCCAGACGGATGCCGACGTGGCGGCGCTGGCGGGGGACGTGGTGCAGCTCGAGGCGTCCTGGACGGTCTGACCGGATCGGTCCGGTCGGCCCGGTCTGCCAGGTTCCGTTCTGGTCGGTTCCGGTCTGTTCGGACCGTGCCGGACCGGTGGGGCCGGGGCCCGGGCTCGGGGTCCCGGGGGCCGGCCCGCAGTGCGAATCCCCGGTGCGGGGGCCCGAGGTGCGTTCAGCCGGCTGCGGGAGAGCCGCCCCCCGAGGAGTCGGCCGCGAGGGAGTCCGTCACGAAGGCGCCCGCCGTGACCGCCGTGAGGGCCGCCCGGGCCGCCTGGTCCGCGAGGGCCCGGTCGACCGGCTCGCGCGTGACGAACAGGCGCAGGAAGAGCGGTGCCGAGACCGACCGGACGACCGCGCCGGCGTCCGTACCCGCGGGTGCCTCCCCACGGCTGACGGCCCGGTCGACGACGACCTCGCAGCGGCCGAAGCGTTCGGCGTAGAAGGCGCGCAGCGCGTCGGCCGCCCGCTCGGACTGGAACGCGGCGGCGACGAAGGCGGTGGGCGCGGCGGCGGTCGCCGGATCGGCGAACGAGTCGGCCACCTCGCGGGCCAGAGCCCGCAGATCACCGTCCAGGCTGCCCGTGTCCGGCGGCGCCCAGGCGTCCTCGCCCGCCAGGTCCAGGGCGTCCGCTACCAGTCCCTCCAGGCCGCCCCAGCGGCGATAGAGGGTGGTCTTGTGCACGCCGGAGTGCTCCGCCACGTACTCGACGGTGAGCGCCGGATAGCCGTGCTCCGCCAGGCCGGTCAGGACGGCGTCCCGGACGGCGGCCCGGGTCCTCGCCGTGCGGCCCCCGGGTCGGCGGCTGCCTGGCGCGGGCGTCTGCGCACCCTCGATCTCGGTCAATTGCCACTCCCGTTGCGTTAGTGCGTCCGAGTGTGCCACACTCCAGGTAACGCGACTGGAGTTGCATTTGCATTCCCTGTGCGGTGAACCCTGCCTGTCCGTCGTCCCGACCTGTACGAGGCGTGCACGACGCTCGACCCCTCGGAGGCACCTTTGCCCACGCAGATCTCCCTCCGTGAGGTGTCCGTGTCCCGAGGCGACCGGTTGCTGCTCGACCGCGTCTCGCTGACCGTGCGCCCCGGTGAGCGGTTAGGGGTGGTGGGGGAGAACGGCGCGGGCAAATCCACCCTGCTCCGGATCCTCGGAGGGCTCGACACGCCCGACGAGGGGGAGGTCGTCACCCTGGCCGACGGCGGTTCGGGCCTGCTCGCGCAGACCCCCCGGCTGCCACCCACGAGCACCGTCGCCGACGCGATCGACGACGCTCTGTCCGACCTCCGCGCCATGGAGCGCGGGCTCCGCACGCTCGAAGCCGGTCTGGCCACGGCGGACGCCGGCGGGCTCGCCGCGTACGGCGACCTGCTCACCGCGTACGAGCTGCGCGGGGGGTACGAAGCGGACGCCCGCGTCGACAAGGCGATGCACGGACTCGGCCTCGCGGGCACGGAGAGGGAGCGGAGACTCGGCAGCCTCTCGGGCGGGGAGCAGGCCCGCCTCGGCCTCGCCTGTGCCGTCGCCGCCGCGCCCGAGGTCCTCCTCATGGACGAGCCGACCAACCACCTCGACGCCCGGTCCCTCGACTGGCTGGAGGAAGCCCTCCTCGCCCACCGCGGCACCGTCGTCGCCGTCTCCCACGACCGGACCTTCCTGGAACGGGTGGCCACCGCCGTCCTGGAGGTCGACGCCGACCGCCGCACCGTCGTCCGGTACGGAGACGGTTACGCCGGATTCCGTGCAGAGCGCGCCGCCGCCCGGCGCCGATGGGAGCAGGCGTACGAAGCATGGCGGGAGGAGACCGAGCGCCTGGAGGCCTTCGCCGCGACCACCGCGCACGGAGTCGCCGCCGGCCGCGCCATCAAGGACAACAACAAGATGGCCTACGACCGGGCCGGCGGCCGGGTCCAGGCCTCGGTCGCCGGGCGGGTCCGCAACGCCCAGGAGCGGCTGCGCCGGCTTCACGCCGAGCCCGTCCCCCGGCCTCCGCGGCCGCTCGCCTTCGCCGCGCGACCGGTCGTCGGCGGTGCGCGGGGAGACCTGGTGAGCCTCACCGGCGTCCGCGTCGCGGACCGGCTCGTGGTCGACGCCCTGACCATCCGGGCGGGCGAGAAGCTGCTGATCCACGGAGGCAACGGCGCCGGCAAGTCCACCTTGCTGCGCGTGGCCATGGGGCTGGTCACGCCGGACGCCGGAGAGGTCCGCCGCACGGGACGCATCGGCTTCCTGGCCCAGGAGATACCGGCCGGCCGCCCGGCGGAGCGGCTGATCGACGCCTTCGGGCGGGGACTGGCCCTCGCGGAGGACGAGCGTGAGGAGCTGTTGCTCACCTACGGACTGTTCCGGCCGGCCGACCTCTCCGTCCCTGTCGGGAGCCTCTCCGCGGGACAGCGCCGACGCCTGGCCCTCGCCCGTCTGCTCGCCAGGCCCGCCGACCTCCTCCTTCTCGACGAGCCGGCCAACCACCTGGCCCTCGGGCTCGTGGAGGAGCTGGAGGAGGCGCTGGAGCGGTGGACCGGGGCGCTGGTCGTCGTCTCCCACGACCGGCGGCTGCGCCGCCGCTTCACGGGGCGCGTACGCCGGATGGACTCCGGGCGCCTTGCCGACTGAGCCCCGCCGGAGCGGTCGATCTAGGGTCGGGGCATGGCACGACCGCGGCGCATCGTTCTCGTACGGCACGGAGAGTCCGAGGGCAATGCCGATGACACCGTGTACGAACGCGAGCCCGACCACGCGCTCAGACTCACGGAGACCGGTCTGCGGCAGGCGGAGGCGACCGGGGGACGCCTGCGGGCCCTCTTCGGGGAGGAACGCGTCAGCGTGTACGTCTCGCCGTACCGCCGCACGCACGACACCTTCCAGGCGTTCCGGCTCGACCCGCGGAGGGTCCGGGTACGGGAGGAGCCGCGGCTGAGGGAGCAGGACTGGGGAAACTGGCAGGACCGGGAGGACGTGCGGCTGCAGAAGGCGTACCGCGACGCGTACGGGCACTTCTTCTACCGCTTCGCGCAGGGCGAGTCGGGGGCCGACGTGTACGACCGGGTGGGTGCCTTCCTGGAGAGCCTCTACCGCAGCTTCGAGGCGCCGGACCACCCGCCGAACGTGCTGCTCGTCACCCACGGACTGACCATGCGCCTGTTCTGCATGCGCTGGTTCCACTGGACGGTCGCCGACTTCGAGTCGCTGTCCAACCCCGGCAACGGCGAGACGAGGATGCTGCTCCTCGGCGAGAACGGGAGGTACACGCTGGACCGCCCCTTCGAACGCTGGCGTACCCCGGAACCGTACGGCCCCACCGGATAGAGTGGCGAAGCGATGACCGCTGACTTCTCTCCCGACCGGCGCTTCGACCGCGCCCTGGCCAGCCTCCGTGGGCTGTCCGTGGGGGACGCCCTGGGCTCCCAGTACTTCGTCCCCGTCAACTATCCGCTGCTGAAACGACGCGAGGTCCCCGCCGGGCCCTGGCAGTGGACCGACGACACCGAGATGGCGTGCTCGGTGCTGGCCGTGCTCGCCCGGCACGGCCGGATCGACCAGGACGCGCTCGCCCGGTCGTTCGCCGATCACCACGACTTCGACCGCGGCTACGGCCCCGCGGTGAACCGGATGCTCCGGCTCATCAGGGAGGGCGGCGACTGGCGCGAGCTCGCCGCCGCGCTGTTCAAGGGCCAGGGCTCGTGGGGCAACGGAGCCGCCATGCGGATCGCCCCGCTCGGGGCCTGGTACGCCGACGACCCGGAACAGGCGACCCACCAGGCCGAGATCTCCGCCTACACCACCCACCAGCACCGGGAAGCCGTGGTCGGTGCCATGGCGGTGGCGGCCGCGGCGGCGCTCGCCGCCGACCCCGCCGGCCCGCCGACGCCCACGGACCTGCTCGACGGAGTCATCGCCCTGGTGCCGCGCAGTGCCGTCGGCGCCGGCCTGCGCCGGGCCCGCGACATGCTCGACTACGGCGACGCGGGCACGGTGGCGGCCGTCCTCGGCAGCGGCCGCCGCACCAGCGCCCACGACACCGTGCCCTTCGCCCTCTGGTCGGCCGCCCGGGCCCTGGGGGACTACGAGCAGATGTTCTGGACGACCGCCCAGGTCGGTGGGGACGTCGACACCACCTGCGCGATCGCCGGCGGAGTGGTCGCCTCCGGGACGGCCGGGGCACCGCCCGCCGCATGGCTGGAGCAGACCGAGGAGCTGCCGGACTGGCTCCCCACCGCCGTGCACCCCTGACCCGGCGCCCACTCCAGGAGTACGGGCCGGAACGTCCCGCTTGTCCGCAGGAGAGTGTCACGGTCCTGCCACAGGGCCGTCCGGCCCGGTCAGGGCGTCCGGGCCACGGTTAAAGTCGGCCACTTCGAAGCGCTGATCATGACAAGAGCGCGCGCCGACGAGACACCCGGACCGCCGCCTTTCGCCGCCTGGCCGCGAGCGAGCGGGCCGGGTCGGGAGGGGGTCCCGTGTCCGACACGCCCGATCAAGAACCGCAGAACAGAGTCCCGGCCGCGCCGGAGTCGCAGGACGCCGCCGCGTCGGCGGCGCCCGGCACGTCCGTACCGCAGGACCGGGCACCGGAGCCGCCAGGGGCGGCCGCGTCCGGGACGTCCGTACCGCAGAGCCCCCGGGCGGCGTCCGGCGCCGCCCCGCCGTCCGCCCCGCCGCAGCCCCGTGCGGCGTCCGGGCCCGCGGGCGGCCCACGGCCGCCGCACCCCGCGTGGGGAGCGCCGACGCCTCCGCGCGAGAGCCCGCTCGCCCGGCTGCGGCCCGACGCACCGGCGCGGGTGACCGCCCCGACGCTCTGGGCGATCATGGCCACCGCCCTGCTCAGCGCCCTGCTGTTCGGTGAAGGGCTCGGCCTGAACCTGACGATCGTGGCTGTGCCCGCGGTCCTCGCCGCCGCCTTCGCTGCCCGGGACGCCGGCCGTCGGCCACGCCCCTGGACCCTGGTCTGGGCGGTCGGAGGACTCGCTCTCCTCGCCGTCCCCGCGCTCCTCGACGCCGGCTGGCCCACTTTCCTGGCCCTGGTGTCCGCCCTCGCCCTCACCGCCTTCGCGCTGCACGGCGGCCGGGGCTGGCCGAGCGTGCTCCTCGGGCCCGTCGGTCTGATCGACTCCCTGGGCGCGGGCACCACCTGGGTCTGGAACGGGGTGCGCGAGCGTGCCGGTGGATCGCGGGGGAAGGCCGGGCCCGTCCTGCGCACGGTCGCGGTGGCGGCCTTGCTGCTCGTCGTCTTCGGCGCCCTGTTCGCCGGCGCCGACGCGGCCTTCGCCGAACTCCTCGGCTCCCTGATACCGGACGTGTCGCTCTCCCAGGCGCCGTGGCGGCTCTCCCTGCTGCTGCTCGGTCTGTTCGGCGCGATCTCCCTGGCCCGCACCGCCGCCGCGCCCCTGCGCTGGGACCGTGTGGTCTTCAAGCCCGGCCGGGCCCGAGGGCGCCTGGAGTGGGCCCTCCCGCTCATCGTCCTCGACCTGCTGTTCGCGGCCTTCAACGCGGTCCAGCTCACGGTTCTCCTCGGCGGGTACGACGAGGTGCTCAGCGCACCCGATCCCGCCTTCTACTCCGAGTACGCCCGGCAGGGCTTCTGGCAGCTGCTCGTCGCCACCTGCCTCACCCTCGCCGTGATCGGCCTCGCCCTGCGCTGGGCGCCGCGGGCGGACGCCCGCGACCGGACGCTCGTCCGGGCCGTGCTCGGCACCGTGTGCGTGCTGACACTCGTGGTGGTCGCGTCCGCGTTGCGCCGGATGGATCTGTACGTCGACGCCTACGGCCTGACCCGACTGCGCGTCTCGGTCACCGCGATGGAGATCTGGCTGGGCGTGGTCATCCTGCTGATCATGGCCGCCGGCGTCTTCGGCGCCCGCCTGCTGCCCCGCGCGCTGGCCGCCAGCGCCGCGGCCGCCGTCCTGGCCTTCGGGCTGGCCTCGCCCGACGCGCTCGTCGCCGAACGCAACGTCGAGCGGTTCGCCGAGAACGGCGCTATCGACCTGCGCTACCTCGAAGGCCTCTCGGCGGACGCGGTGCCCGCGCTCGACCGGCTTCCCGAACCCCAGCGCTCCTGCGCGCTACGCGACATCGACGCCCGCCTCCGCGAGGACGACGGCAGTTGGTACGCCACCAGCTGGTCCCAGGCGAGGGCCCGGGACATCCTGCGGGACCGAGCGGTCAACCGGTCCGTGGGGCCGTGCGGGGAACCGAGCCGGGAAGAGGAGTACGACCCCTACGCGGACGATCCCTACGACGTCCCCTGACCCGGCACGCGCCTCCCTCCCGGACCGGCGGTCAAGCGCTCGCACCGGTGGCCGGCACACCTGCCGGATCACCGCACTCACCCCTCCGTCGCCCGTGCGACGGAGGGGTGTCGTGTGTCCGGCAGGACATCCGACGGGAATCCGGGTATCGCGGGCGGCCCGTATCGGCGTAATCTGTCTGGCGCCATGCCGTATGAACCACCCACCCACACCGTCGAGCGATCGCTCCGAGCCACCACCGGCGCCAAGATCATTGCCGGGGTCGACGAAGTCGGACGCGGGGCGTGGGCCGGACCCGTCACGGTGTGCGCGGCCGTCACGGGGCTGCGCCGGCCCCCCGAAGGCCTCACCGACTCCAAGCTGATCACCCCCAAGCGCCGCACCGCCCTGGCCGCGGAGCTGGAGAAGTGGGTCACCGCGTACGCGCTGGGCCACGCCTCCCCGGAGGAGATCGACGAACTCGGCATGACCGCCGCGCTCCGGCTCGCCGCCGTGCGGGCCTTGGACGGCCTGCCCGTGCGCCCGGACGCGGTGATTCTCGACGGCAAGCACGACTATCTGGGCACTCCCTGGAAGGTCCGCACGGTGATCAAGGGCGATCAGTCCTGCATCGCCGTGGCCGCCGCCTCGGTCATCGCCAAGGTCCGGCGCGACGCGATGATGGCCGAGCTCGAGACCGAGGCGGCGGAGTGCTCCGCCTTCGGGTTCGGGGCCAACGCGGGCTACCCCTCGCCGGTCCACAAGGCGGCCCTCGAGGAACGCGGACCGACGCCGTACCACCGCCTGTCCTGGGCGTATCTCGACGCGCTGCCCCGGTGGCAGCACCTGAAGAAGATCCGCATCTCCGCCGAGGCGGCCGCACTGGAAAGCGGGGGCCAACTCGGCTTCGACTTCTGAACTTCCGGCTCCTGACTCTCATGACTCTTTCGCAGAGCCGCCCTCAGCAGCCGGGGCGCACATTTGTGCCCACCCGCCGGTGACTCACGCACCGGCGTTTGATAGACATCCACTCATGCCTCTCATCCCCGAGGAGCCTCAGATTCACGAGAGTGCCCAGGGTCCCCGCGCCGCTACGGCCGCCGGACACCCCGCGCCGACCCCCCGTCCCGTACCCGGTCCGCGTTCCGCGGCCTCACCGCGTCCTGGGCGTCCCGGCCCCGGACCGGCCAGGCCCGGCCCGCCGGTACCGCGCCCGCACCCCGGTGCCGGCCCGTCCCCGTCGTCCCGTTCGGAGAATCGTTCCGAGCAGCGCCCCGGTCCGCAGATCCAGGTGATCCCCGCCTCTCCCGACGGTGCGCTCGACGCCGCCGAAGAGGCCGTGGACCTTCTTCTGGAGACCGGCCGCGCACCCGGCGACGTCCTCGTCCTCACCACCGGGGAGCAGCACCCGTGGGCGGCGCACGAGCTGTCCTTCGGCGATGCCGCCTACTGGGCCCAGCAGGACGCCCATGACGACGTGTTCTTCGCCGATGCCGCCGCCGTGGAACGGGCTTCGGCCCGGCCCGTGGTGGTCGTGGCGGTCAACGGCGGAGCCGAGGAGGCCACCGCCCGCGCCCTGCCCCTGGCGAAGGGACGCGCGACCGCGCTGCTCATCGTCTGCGGTGACCCCGGCCGTATCAACACCGCGCTCGGCGCGGTCGTCTGAGCCGGAACCCACGTCCGCGGTCCTGACCCGGTCGCCCCTGGAGGGCGGCCGGGCCGTGGCCGTGCTCGGATCGCGCCGGCCCGGCCCCGCAGTCGCTCAGCGCGCGGCCGTGCGGCGCAGCAGCTCGGCGGCCCCGCCCGCGGTGCGGGGCGTGAGCGCCCCGAGTTCGGACCCGACGTCCCCGAGCGCGGTCGGGCGGGACTCCGACCCGGGCTGCCGCCCGCCCCGGCCCTCGCCGAGCACCTGCCAACCTCCCCGCGTCAGCGTGATGTACGCACCACAGCGCAGCCCGTGCAGCGTGCAGGCGTCCCGCAGCCCCCACATCCAGGCGCCGTCCTCCTCCGTCCAACGCTCGTCCCCGTCCCGGCAGTAGAGCAGGACGGCCGTGCGCACCGGAGACCTGCGCCGCAGGTCGTGCGGAATGACCCGGCGCAGATGGGCGAGAAGCGCGTTGCGGAACTCCCAGCCGTCGGCGGGGATGGCGCGGCGAGCGAACGAAGCGCTGGCGGTGAGCCGTTCCTCGTGGTCGAGGACGGCTACGACGGCCGTCGCGGGCGTCGGCCGATGGCGGGCGTGCAGGCCGCTGACGACCTCCCGCGGATTGCGCAGGAGCGGAATCCCGGCCGCCGCCCACTCGGCCGGTTCGAGTATCCGAGCGAGGCGGCTGGCGGACTCGGACGACGAGCTGATCGAGGTGGCTGCGGACGGAGCGAATCCGAAGGTCACGGTCCTCCCTTCGGATACGCGCCCGTCGAGCGGGCAGAGTGGAGTGAGGGCGCGCCGCAGCACAGTCCTTCCGGACCACGTACGTGCTGTGCGGGGCGTATTTCCAATTCTTGCGGGCCGGTGCGCGGGCGGCAACGAGCAATTGAGACCGCTGACTGGAATGGGCCGGTATGACACTCATATCCCTGCCCAGCCACTCAGTGTTCACTCCACGTTCACCCCTGAACGGCGAGCACCAGCGGGAAGACTCCCTCCGCTCCGGCCCGTCGCAGCAGCCGCGCCGCCACCGCCAGCGTCCAGCCGCTGTCCGAGAGGTCGTCGACGAGAAGGACCGGACCGGACACCGAGGCGAGCCGCTCGGCCAGCTCCGGCGGAACCGTCAGCGCCTGATGGAGTCCGATCACCCGCTGCGCGCTGTTCGTTCGCGAGATCCGGAGGTCCTCGGCCTCGGGCGTGTACGCGACCGAACCGAGCAGCGGCATCCGGCCGATCTCGGAGATGCGCTGCCCGAGTGAACCCACGAGATGCGGCCTGCTCCGCGAGGCGACCGTCACCACGCCGGCGGGCCGCGACGGCGCGTCAGGCGCGCCCGACGCCCAACCCCCCGGCCCCTTGGACCAGTCGGCGAGCACCCGCACCACCGCCTGGACGACATCGTCCGGAACGGCGCCGTCCGGGGCCCGCTCCGACAGCAGGGGACGCAGGCGGTTGCCCCACCCGATGTCGGAGAGCCGGCCCAGAGCCCGCCCCCCGAACGACTGCTCACCCGCCGGGATTCGGCCCTTCAGGTCGACCCCCACCGCCGTCAGGCCCGTCGGCCACATTTTCCGGGGCTCGACGTCCACCCCGGGGCGCCCCAGCTCGCCCTTGGCGGCGTCGAGCGCCGCGTCGGTCACCTTCGGATCGAAGCGGGACCCCGCGCAGTTGTCACAGCGCCCGCACGGCGCGGCCTCCTCGTCGTCCAACTGGCGCCGCAGGAACTCCATCCGACAGCCCGTCGTCGACGCGTACTCGCGCATCGCCTGCTGCTCCGCCGACCGCTGACGGGCCACCCAGGCGTACCGCTCGGAGTCGTAGACCCACGGCCGGCCCGTGCTCGTCCAGCCGCCCTTCACGCGGTGCACCGCGCCGTCCACGTCCAGGACCTTCAGCATCGTCTCCAACCGGGTGCGCCGCAGCTCCACCAGCGGCTCCAGCGCGGGCAGCGACAGCGGGCGCTCCGCCCCCGCCAGCACGTCGAGCGTGCGGCGGACCTGCTCCTCGGGCGGGAAGGCGACCGAAGCGAAGTACTGCCAGATCGCCTCGTCCTCCTTCCCGGGCAGCAGCAGCACCTCCGCATGCTCCACCCCACGCCCGGCGCGGCCGACCTGCTGGTAGTACGCGATGGGGGAGGAGGGCGACCCGAGGTGCACCACGAATCCCAGATCGGGCTTGTCGAACCCCATGCCCAGCGCCGATGTCGCCACCAGCGCCTTGACCCGGTTGGCGAGGAGGTCCTCCTCCGCCTGCTGACGGTCGGCGTTCTCCGTACGGCCCGTGTACGAGGACACCGTGTGGCCGCACTGCCGCAGATGGGCGGTCACCTCCTCGGCGGCCGCGACCGTCAGGGTGTAGATGATCCCGGAGCCCGGCAGCTCGTCGAGGTGATCGGCCAGCCAGGCCAGCCGGTGCGCCGCGTCGGGGAGCCGGACGACCCCGAGGCTGAGGCTCTCCCGGTCCAGCGGCCCTCGCAGCACCAGCGCGTCCGTCCCCGCCCCCGTGCCGAGCTGCTCGGCCACGTCGGCCGTCACCCGGGCGTTGGCCGTCGCCGTGGTGGCGAGCACCGGGACCCCGGAGGGCAGGTCGGCCAGCATCGTGCGCAGCCGCCGGTAGTCGGGGCGGAAGTCGTGCCCCCAGTCGGAGATGCAGTGCGCCTCGTCGACCACGAGCAGGCCCGTGGCCGCGGCGAGCCGCGGAAGCACCTCGTCACGGAAGCCGGGGTTGTTGAGCCGTTCGGGGCTCACGAGCAGCACGTCGACCTCGCCCGCCGTCACCTCCCGCTGCACCGTCTCCCACTCCTCGGTGTTCGACGAGTTGATCGTGCGCGCGCGGATGCCCGCCCGAGCCGCCGCCTCGACCTGATTGCGCATCAGCGCGAGCAGCGGGGAGACGATGACGGTGGGCCCGCTCCCCATCGCGCGCAGGAGGGAGGTCGCCACGAAGTACACCGCGGACTTGCCCCAGCCGGTCCGCTGCACGACCAGCGCGCGCCGCCGGTCGGCGACGAGTGCCTCGATGGCGCGCCACTGGTCCTCCCGCAGCTTCGCCGTACCCGTCGGGTCGCCGACGAGGCGGGCGAGTACGGCGTCGGCGGTGGATCGGAGGGCCGCGCGGTCTTCGAGGCGATCTGCGTTGGTCATGCCCCCATGCAACCCGATGAGTACGACAAACCGCGAACGAGCCGCGAGACCTGTGGACAACGTCGGCGCGACGGTCCGGCGAGTTATCCACAGGGCTTTCGCGACCGGCGGCGGACGCGGGACCGTCGTGACCATGAACACGAACCCACACGCATCCGACAGCACGCCCTCCGGATCGCAGCAGATCACGCTGCGCAGCCCGGCGGAACTGGCCGACGCGCTGCCCTTCATGCTGGGCTTCCATCCCACCGATTCGGTCGTCCTCGTCGGGCTGCACGGCGAGCGCGGACGCTTCGGCGGCCGGGTCAGGCTCGGCATTCCGAAGTTGCCGGCGGAGTGGCCCTCGACGGCCGAACATCTCGCGGAGTGCCTGGTCGAGGGCTGCGCCCGCGGCGGCACGCGGCCCGACGGCATCGTGGTCTTCCTGTGCCAGGACCCGGAGCCGGGGGAGACGGCCCGCCACGTGGTGGAGCGGCTCCGGCCGTTCGCGCACCGGCTGCGCACGGCCTGCGGGGAGCTGGACATCCCGGTGAACGAGGCCCTTTGCATCTCCGACGGTCTGTACTTCTCCTACTGCTGCCCCGACACCCGCTGCTGCCCACCGGACGGCACTCCCCTCGCACTGACCGGTACGTCCGTGATGGCCGCGGCCGCCGCCTACGCCGGCATCCAGGTCCGGGGCACGCTGCGGGAGATGCAGGCACGGCTCAGGCCGCCTGCGGCACCTCGTGGAATGGCCGGCGGTGAGGAGCCGCCCGGAATCGAGGAGCAGCGCAAAGCGCTGAACGCCACCGCCGCGCGGATCGTGCCGAAGCTCCTCGAGGACCGCCCCGCCCGCGGCAGGCAGGAGGTGAGGGAGGCCACGCTCGCACTCGTGCGACAGCTGCTGCGGCGGTTCGGCGCACCGGCGGGGGACGAGCCGGCCGAGGGGGCGACCGCTCTCCTCGCGGCGGGGCGCACGGAAGGTTTCCCCTCGGCGGTGGATCCCCTGACCGGCCGGGCGCGGCCCAGGGGAACGGCCGCGCTGGACGCGGCCGACGACGCCCTGATCACCAGCGACGAGGCCGCCTCGCTGATTCTGGGGCTGCAGGACCGGGAGACCCGGGACCAGGCCGCGGAGTGGATGGAAGGCCCCGAGGGAGCCGCCGCCGTCCGGTTGTGGCGGGCCCTGGCCCGGCGCTGCGTCGCCCCCTACACGGAGCACGCGGCCGCTCCGCTCACGCTCGCGGGCTGGACGGCGTGGTCGACGGGCGACGAGCCCGCCGCCCGTGTCGCCCTCGGCCTGGCACTGGACATCGACCCCGAATACGTCTTCGCCCGTCTGCTGCACCAGGCGTGCAACGAGGGGCTCGACCCGGAGTCCCTGCGCAGCTGCCTGCGCGAGGAACGCCGTGCGCGCACGGCCGCGGATCCCTCCGGGGAAGCGGACCCGCGTCGCCCCGTCGACGGCGCGGGGGCGACCCGGGGACGGACCGGCGGGGCCCGCCCGAGGACGCGGGTGCGGACCCGTCCGCGGGCCGGCGGCAAGGGACCGCGGAACGTCGGCGTCCGGCCCGGCCCGCTGCCGGCCAAGCCCTTGAGCGGCGGCGCCGTGCGGCGCGGGAGGCGGCCGGCGACGAGGAGCGGGCGGTGACGCCCGTGACCAGCCCGCCCGCAGCGGCGTTCAGCTCTGTGGCGGAGCCGTACGGCCCGTGCCGCCGTGACCCCAGCGGCCGTCCGGATCGCACAGAGAGCGCAGCACACGACCCATGGCCTCACGACCCGTCCCGGCCTGCGGACCCCCGGCCGGCCACCCGCCCCCCGCCGCCGGTCAGGCCCCCAGCGGCCACCCGACCGCCGGCCCTCCGCACTCCGGCCCGGCGCGAACGGGTGAACTGCCGTCCGTCCACGACGCCCTTCTCTGCGTCGCCCTGCCCGCCCTCGTCGTCTGCGCCGCCCACGGACAGCTCACCGGTCACGGACTCGAAGGGGTCTATCTCGCCGGCCGGCGCCTCCTCTCCCGCTGCGTCCTCCGGGTGGCGGGCCGCGAGCCCCTCGCGCTCCAGGGCAGGCTGTCCGCCGCCGACCGTGCCGGATTCCTCGGCGTCGTGCGCGTTCCCGGTGACGCCGGCCCCGATCCCGGCGTCACCGTCGAACGGTCGCGCGGCGCGGACGGAAGCGAGCGGATCACCCTGCGCAGCTCGACCGGCAGACCGCGGCGGCTCCCGGTGGAGATCGCTCTGGGAACGGATCTCGCGGACCTGGCGGCGATCGCGGCCGGCCGCCCCGGCCCCGAACTCGCCGCGAGCGTCCACGGCACGGGGATGCGCTGGGCGGCGGCCGACGGCCGGTGCGTGGCCGTCACCGCCGACCCGCCGCCGATGGACGCCCTGGCCGCGGCCGGACTGCTGCGCTGGGACATCGAACTGCCTCCGGGAGGCACCCGCACCATCGGCCTGCGCGTACGCGGAGACCGCGCCTCACGGCCCGGCGGCGTCCCGGGGCCCGGCACCTTCGGGGCCGGCACCCCGCTGCCGGGCGCCGGACGGACCTCCGGTGCTTCGGGGGCGTCCGCCCGACCCGGGGGTCACGTCCTCGCCGAAGCACGGGCGGAAGGGGACGACGCGCGCGCGGGCGAGCTGCTGCGCACCGCCGTCGACGATCTCAGGGCGCTGCTCCAGCGTGATCCCGCACGCCCCGCCGATGTCCATCTCGCCGCAGGAGTGCCCTGGCGCTGCGGCCCCGTCGGCGTCGAAAGCCTCTGGGCGGCGCGGATGGCCCTGCCGCTCGGCACCCGGCTGGCCTCCTCCACCCTCCGCGCCCTGGCCCGTACGCAGCTGGGCGGGCCGGGAGCCGAGGCGGGGTGGATCCCCGGACCGCTCAGGGACGCCGGCCCCTTCCTCCCGCCCCGCTGCACCGGGATCGAAGCCACCCTCGCCTTCCCGGCGGTCCTCGCCGAAGCCAGACGCTGGGGGCTGCCCGAGCAGGAGCTCGCGGAGCTGCTGCCCACGGCCAAGCGGTGTCTGGATTGGCTCCGGTGCGCGGCGGACCCGGACGGCTTCGTCCGGGACCCGGGGCCCGCCGGGCCGTGGCGGGCGGAGACGCAGGCCCACGCCCACCGGGCCGCGGTCCTCGGCGCGGACCTGCTCGATGCCGTCGGCCTGCCCGGCGGAGAGGCATGGCGGGACTGGGCGGGTGCGCTGCGCCGGCGCTTCCGCGAGGAGTTCTGGGTGTCCGATCCCGGGGGCGGCAGGCCCGCCGTGGCCCGTGCGCCCGACGGACGGCCGTGGAACCAGTTGGGCGGCTGGGCGGCGCACCTCCTGGACACGGGCCTGCTCGGCGGCGGACGGCATGCTCCGGGGCTGCTGGACAAGACGGACGTGGAGCAGCTGGCGAGGCTGCTCGGTGCGCCGGCGCTCGACTCGGGGTGGGGGCTGCGCGGCGTCGGGACGAAGGAGCCCGGTCACAACCCCTTCGGGCACCGGACCGGTGCCGTACGCGTCCACGAGACGGCGATCGCCGTGGCGGGTCTCGCCGTGGCGGGCTACGACAAGGAGGCGGTGTCCCTGCTGCGTGGACTCCTCGACGCAGCCGAGGCCTTCGGCTTCAGGCTGCCGGAGATGTACGCCGGCGGGTCGCGCACGGCCGGGGGCGCCCCCGTGCCGCATCCGGCAGCCTGCCGGCCCGCGGCGGTGGCCGCGGCCGCCGGGGTCCTGGTCCTGACGACGCTCGTCGGGATCCGGCCGGACGCACCCGGCGGGACGGTCGCCCTCCATCCGGTACGGTCGGCCCCGCTGGGCGCCCTGCGGCTGTCAGGGCTGCTCGTCGCGGGGGAGCCGTTCGCGGCCCGGGTGAGCAGGCTCGGGCTCGGAATGGTCGAGGAGGCCGCCGAAGGTCTCCAGCTCGGAGGCTGAGGCGGATGCGGATCGCGCAGGTGCCGGACCCGTTCGGGGATCGAGAAGAAGTCCTTCTCGATCCCCCTGAGGGGCGTGTTTATCGTCAGGGAGACGACTATGATCACGGCATGTCTCCCTACGACCCGTCGGCCTTTCCGCCCTTCGCCGTCACCGTCGATCTGGTCGTGCTCACGGTGCGGGGTCCCGCGCTGTGCGCTCTGGTCGTACGCAGGGGAGAACAGCCGTTCCAGGGCCGGTGGGCGCTGCCGGGCGGCTTCGTCCGGGCCGACGAGGACCTCGGTGCGGCCGCCGCGCGGGAGCTGGTCGAGGAGACCGGGCTCTGCGCCCATGACCCCGCGGCTCCGCCGCCCGCGCTCGGCAACGGCGCCCATCTCGAACAGCTGGCGACCTACGGCGACCCGGAGCGCGACCCTCGGATGAGGGTGGTCAGCGTCGCCCATCTGGCACTCGCCCCGGACCTCCCGGCGCCGCGCGCCGGAGGCGACGCCCACAGCGCCCGCTGGTCCCCGGTCGAGGAGCTGCTGGGCCAGGGCGGCGACGGCGACACCGAGGGTGAGGGCACGGAGCCGCTCGCCTTCGATCACGCCCGGATCCTCGCGGACGGGGTGGAACGCGCCCGCTCGAAGATCGAGTACTCCTCGCTCGCCACCGCCTTCTGTCCGCCGGAGTTCACCGTCGGCGAGCTGCGGAGGGTGTACGAGGCGGTGTGGGGTGTCGCCCTGGACCCGCGCAACTTCCACCGGAAGGTGACCGGCACGCCCGGCTTCCTGGTCCCGGCCGGAGGCACGACCACCCGTCAGGGAGGCCGCCCCGCGCAGCTGTTCCGCGCGGGCGGGGCCACGCTGCTGAATCCGCCGATGCTGCGTCCCGAGGTGTGACCGGCCGCCGGCCTTCAGGTCTCCGAGGTGCGCTTCGGGGCGACCCGGGATCCCCACCCTGCACCGAAAGTCCGAAATGTAGCGTTATCTTGCTTCGGTAGCCGCCCTGCCGCGGAGCGGTGTCACCTACCGCGAGAGAAGCGATGCTCCAGGCCATCGGACTCACCAGCAGCCCCCGCCGCGACCTTGCGCCCGCCGTGGACGATCTCACCTTCGAGGCCCGGCCGGGCCTCGTCACCGCCCTGCTCGGGCCCGCCGGATCCGGGAAGACCACCGCCCTGCGGCTGATGCTCGAACTCGAGCCGGGGCGCGGCGTCACGTACTTCCGCGGGCGCCCCCTCCACCGCATCGCCCATCCTCCGGGGGAGGTCGGGGTCCTGCTCGGCGACGTCGCGGGCCACCCCTCGCGCACGGTGCGCAGCCAGCTCCGGATGCTCTGCGCGGCCACCGGCGTTCCGGGAGCCAAGGCGGACGAGATGCTCCAGGTCGTGGGGCTGACCGAGCTCCACGACCAGCGCATCGGGACCCTCTCGCGGGGCATGGACCGCCGACTCGGCCTTGCCTCGGCCCTGTTGGGGGACCCGCACACGCTGCTGCTGGACGAGCCCGGCGCCGGCCTGTCCGCGCGGGAGAACGCCTGGCTGTACGAACTCCTGCGCGCCCACGCCCGGGAGGGCGGGACCGTCCTGTTCGCGACGGCGGACCCCAGGGAGGCGGCGCGCCATGCCGACCGGGTCGTCACCCTGATGTCCGGCCGCCTCGTCGCCGACCAGGACGTCACCGCATTCGCCCGCACCCGGTTGCGGCCGCGCGTGACCGTCCGCACGCCGCACGCCGCCCGGCTCGCCGCCGTCGTCACGCAGGAGGCGCGCGCCGCCCGCCGCGCCGTGGAGGTGGTCGCCGAGAACGGCAACCGCCTCTCCGTCTACGGAAGCGACTGCGCCACCATCGGCGAGACCGCCTTCCGGCACGGTGTGCTCCTCCACCGCCTGGCCGACGAGGTGGGCGATGCGGGCCCCACCGCCGACCCGGGACCCGCCCCTGCCGCCGTGGACCGCGCCCCGGGCCCGGCCGCCGAGCCCGGCGCCCGTGCGGCCGCGGAAGGCGCGGCCGGCGCCGGGGCCGACGGAGGCGAGGACCGACGGGGCAGGGAGCCCCTGCCCGCCCGCCGGCCGTCGCGTACGCCGCTGCGCCCCTTGCGGTACGAGATCCGCCGCCTCCTCGGTGTGCCGAGCACCCCCCTCGTCGCGGCGGCGACCCTCGCCGTGTCCGTCCTGATCGCGGTGCTCCTCGCCCGAGGAGGAGGCACGCCCGTCCCTACCGCGATCGCCGGCTGGCCCTCCCTCTCCCCGCTGCCCCCGGCCGCGCTCGGCGCGGGGCTGCTCGGCGCCTTCGCCTTCGGGGACGAATACCGCTATCCCGCGCTCACGACCGGACGGGGGACCGTTCCCCGGCGCCTCGGCCTGCTGCTCGCCAAGCTCGCGGTCGCGGCCGCCGTGGCGGTCCTCCTCGCCGTCCTCGTCGTGGTGGTCGACCTGGAGGCCCTGCGCCTGGTCTATGGCGGCGACTTGATTCCCGTACCGGAGAACTGGCCGAGTCTGTGTGCCAATTGGCTCGGGCTCATCACCGGCTGCGCCTGGGCGGGTGTTCTCGGGGCCGGGGTCTTCCGGGTCGCCGCGGCCGGGGTGGCGGCGGTGCTGTCCGTACCGATCGTGCTCGTACCCCTGCTGAACAACGCGATCGCCGGCCCGTCCGGGCGTTCGATCGCCGGACTTCCCGCCCGGCTCCGGGAATTCGTCCTCGCGGCATGGCCGGCCGCGGCCGACCGGTGGCTGATGGGCGGGATCCGGGTGGTCGCCCAGCCCGTGGGGGTGGCGATGGCATTGGCGTTGACCGGCCTGCTCTGCGCCTATCTGTTCACCGGGCTTCGTCGTAAGGCGCGTTGGTGACCACTTCGGACCGAGAACGTTCGGGTCCTCGGCAACTGCCTTTGAAATGCCTAAGAATGTCCGATTAATCGTCAATTGTGTAGGGGGTGCCGATCACCCTTTCGTGTGCTTTTCACCAAAGACCTCAAGGGTCCCGCGAGCCACGCCGACAAAGGATGCGTGAGTACCCTTGCGCACACCATGATGACCGCCGCCCGCTCCGTCGACTCCGGCCTCGGCGTCCCGGGCGATCTCGACCGCTACCCCTACGCGGAGGCGCCCGTCGCCGATCGCGTCGGCCCGCCGGCCTGGGAGGGGGTGGAGACGGACCTCGGCCGGGTCGGCCGGCGCACCGCCGGCAGCCGTGGCCGCGGACTGCACGGCCAACTCGTCCAGCAGCTCGGTCAGATGATCGTCTCCGGCGACCTCGGTGCCGACCGGCCGCTCGTTCCGGAGGAGATCGGCCAGCGCTTCGAGGTCTCCCGGACCGTCGTCCGCGAGTCGCTGCGCGTCCTGGAGGCGAAGGGGCTGGTCAGCGCCCGCCCCAACGTGGGCACCCGGGTCCGGCCGGTCAGCGACTGGAACCTGCTGGACCCCGACATCATCGAGTGGCGCGCCTTCGGCCCGCAGCGCGACGATCAGCGCCGGGAGCTGAACGAGCTGCGCTGGACGATCGAGCCCTTGGCCGCCCGGCTCGCCGCCGGTCACGGCCGCGAGGACGTCCAGCAGCGGCTCTCCGACATGGTCGAGATCATGAGCCATGCCTACGCCCAGGGCGACGGCATCACCTTCTCCCGCGCGGACACCGAGTTCCACTCCCTGCTCATCCAGCTCGCGGGCAACCGCATGCTGGAGCACCTGTCCGGCATCGTCGGCGCGGCGCTGCAGGTCTCCGGAGGGCCGGTCACGGGCTGCGACCGCCCGGGCGACAACTGCATCGCGCACCACGCGCGGATCGTCGACGCCCTCGCCGCCGGCGACGCCTACGCCGCCGAGACGGCCATGCGCCAGCTGCTCACGGTCCACCCCGAGGTGGAGCGTGTGGTGCCGGCTCCGCGCGAGCACTGACGCGCGCGCCTCATGGCCGGGAACGGGGAGCCGTACGCATCGCGGGTCGCCCGACTCGCGCGGACCCCGGGGATCGCGACGGATCCCCGGGGATCGCGGGAGCTTGGCGGCGTGAATGTACGATGTACACCGGTTCTATATGTTTCGTCGCCAATGGGGTGTGACTCGGGCCACGCGGATTGGGCGTAACACTCCTCGGAGCCATGCGATGACCTAAGAGGTGACAGCCGAGGAAGGAATACAGCCGCCCCGCGAGGCGCTGTGCAGTTCCCCGGTCCAGCCCGCGCCGTCGGCACATTCCCCGCCGACGGTCGTCGGCTCCGGCCCGATCCCGGGCGGGGCCGGAAGCCGTTTTCCATCGTTCCGAGAGGTTGTTCGTGTCGGCCAGCACATCCCGTACGCTCCCGCCGGAGATCGCCGAGTCCGAGTCTGTGATGGCGCTCATCGAGCGGGGAAAGGCTGATGGGCAGATCGCCGGCGATGACGTGCGTCGGGCCTTCGAGGCTGACCAGATTCCGCCAACCCAGTGGAAGAATGTTCTGCGCAGCCTCAACCAGATCCTCGAGGAAGAGGGTGTGACGCTGATGGTCAGTGCAGCGGAGTCGCCGAAGCGCGCCCGCAAGAGCGTCGCAGCGAAGAGCCCGGCCAAGCGCACCGCCACCAAGACCGTCACCGCCAAGACGACCGTGACGAAGTCCGTCGCGGCCGCGACCGCGGCCCCGGCGGATGAGAGCGCGGACCCGGCCGACGAGGCCGGCACGCCGGCCAAGAAGGCGGCCGCGAAGAAGGCCACCGCCAAGAAGACGGTGGCGAAGAAGGCCACCGCCAAGAAGACCGCGGCCAAGAAGACCACCGCCAAGAAGGACGCCGACGAGGTCGTCGAGGGCGAGGAGCTCCTCGAGGACGTCGCGCCCGGCAAGGGCGAGGACGAAGAGACCGAGGGCGAGAACAAGGGCTTCGTCCTGTCCGACGAGGACGAGGACGACGCTCCGGCGCAGCAGGTCGCCGTCGCGGGTGCCACCGCGGACCCGGTCAAGGACTACCTCAAGCAGATCGGCAAGGTCCCGCTGCTCAACGCCGAGCAGGAGGTCGAGCTCGCCAAGCGCATCGAGGCCGGTCTGTTCGCCGAGGACAAGCTGGCGAACTCCGACAAGCTGGCGCCCAAGCTCAAGCGCGAGCTGGAGATCATCGCCGAGGACGGCCGCCGCGCCAAGAACCACCTGCTGGAGGCCAACCTCCGCCTCGTGGTCTCGCTGGCCAAGCGCTACACCGGCCGCGGCATGCTCTTCCTGGACCTGATCCAGGAGGGCAACCTCGGTCTGATCCGCGCGGTCGAGAAGTTCGACTACACCAAGGGCTACAAGTTCTCCACGTACGCCACCTGGTGGATCCGTCAGGCGATCACCCGCGCCATGGCCGACCAGGCCCGCACCATCCGTATCCCGGTGCACATGGTCGAGGTCATCAACAAGCTCGCGCGCGTGCAGCGCCAGATGCTCCAGGACCTGGGCCGCGAGCCCACCCCGGAGGAGCTGGCCAAGGAGCTCGACATGACCCCTGAGAAGGTCATCGAGGTCCAGAAGTACGGCCGCGAGCCGATCTCCCTCCACACCCCGCTGGGTGAGGACGGCGACAGCGAGTTCGGCGACCTGATCGAGGACTCCGAGGCGGTCGTCCCGGCCGACGCGGTCAGCTTCACGCTCCTCCAGGAGCAGCTGCACTCCGTCCTCGACACGCTCTCCGAGCGTGAGGCCGGCGTGGTCTCCATGCGCTTCGGCCTCACCGACGGCCAGCCGAAGACCCTCGACGAGATCGGCAAGGTCTACGGCGTGACGCGCGAGCGCATCCGGCAGATCGAGTCCAAGACGATGTCGAAGCTGCGCCACCCGTCGCGTTCGCAGGTTCTGCGCGACTACCTCGACTAGTCACCGTCTCCCGCCGTCGTCTCGCCGCTCGCGAGGCCCGGCGGCAGGCGTCCGAAGGGCCCGGCCCCCGAAAAGGGGCCGGGCCCTTCGGCGTGCGGGGGTGCGATCCGGGAGGAAGTGGCGGACGCTGGGTGAACGGACATACCCGGAGAGTCAGGAGGCTCTATGCGTCGCCCCATCGCCCGAGCAGTGGCCGCAGCCCTGGGGATGGCCGTGGCGGCCACGGGGCCGTTCGCGTTCGCCGCCCCGGCGGCCGCCGACAGCGTCGTGGTCGGCGGGCAGCCCACCCCGATCGCGGACGCGCCCTGGGTGGTGGCGCTCTCCAGCCGTGACCGGTTCGGGGGTACGCGCGCGGGGCAGTTCTGCGGGGGAGTGGTCGTGTCGCCCACGCGGGTCCTCACCGCGGCTCACTGCCTCGGCCGGGACGTCCTCGGAGGCAAGCCGTCCGACCTCGCGGACTTCAAGGTGATCGCCGGCCGCAGCGCCCTGCGGGGCCGTGGGGGGTACGAGATCCGGATCTCCGGCACCTGGGTCAACCCGTCCTACGACCCGGCGAGCAACTCCGGGGACCTCGCCGTCCTGTCGCTGGCGGCAGCGCTGCCCGCGTCGTACGTGATCGAGACGGCCCGTCCTGGCGACGCCGCGGAGGCGCCGGGCACGGAAGCGGAGGTCTTCGGGTGGGGTGACACCACCGGCAAGGAGACCTACGCCTCCGCCCTGCGGTCGGCCCGCGTACAGGTGCTGCCGGACGGAACCTGTGGGCGGGCCTATCCGGGCGGCCTGGGGGCCTCCTACCGCCCGGACACGATGCTGTGCGCCGGAGACCCCCGGGGAGGCAGGGACGCCTGCCAGGGGGACAGCGGGGGGCCTCTGGTGGCAGGCGGGCGACTCATCGGGCTGGTGTCCTGGGGCAGTGGCTGCGCTCAGGCGGACAGCCCGGGTGTCTACACCCGGGTGTCGGCGCTCCTGCCCGCCCGCGTCTGAGGGCACATGGGTACGAGAACGGGCGGCCGCCCCCCTGGATCGCGGGGGTTGCCGCCCGTCGACCGGTCAGTGACCGGCCCATGGCTCGTCGTATGTGCGAGGCGTCAGCGGTCCTCGTCTACTGCCTTGGCCGGCACGTCGGTGAGCCGGTCCGTCTCATCCTGTATTTCCGCGGCGATCTTCTTGAGTTCCGGCTCGAACTTACGCCCGTGGTGCGCGCAGAAGAGCAAGTCACCGCCGCTGGTCAGGACGACGCGCACGTACGCCTGGGCGCCGCAGCGGTCGCAGCGGTCAGCGGCCGTCAGGGGGCTCGCGGGGGTCAGAACAGTAGTCACGTCGCCTCTTCTCTAGCTCGACGAGCTGTCGTACCAGGGTCAACATCCAACCAGGCCGGAAACGTTCCCGCTCGTGGCTTTTCCTTGAAACTTCTTCCCAAGGTGGCTGTCTGCTGCCGGTTGGCGGCGAATGAGCCGTATTGCGTCGCTCTACGGATTTCGCGTTGCTTGTGTGGGTTCGGCCCTCCCGGCTGGGTTGCCGGTTGTGAATGAGGACGTGCCCGGAGCCTAAATGGTTCATGCCTCGAAGGGAACGTGATGTTCACGTCACCCCTTCGAGGGATCGAACACTCATGCGACTCTGCACTAGCATGAGATTTCGGGAGGGTGGCGTGACAACGCCTCTACCAGGCATCGGTACCCTCTGACCGGTGAACGACGCCGGGCCTTACCCCACCGAGCCTGTTTTCAAATTCAGCGAGGAGCGAACCGCGTGACCGCCGAAACGTCCGTGCCGTCCAGTGCGCTGCTGACCGCAGACCGTGACGGTTCCAACTACACCGCGCGGCACCTGCTCGTACTCGAAGGGCTCGAAGCGGTTCGCAAGCGGCCCGGCATGTACATCGGGTCCACCGACAGCCGCGGCCTCATGCACTGCCTCTGGGAGATCATCGACAACTCCGTCGACGAAGCCCTCGGCGGATACTGCGACCACATCGACGTGATCCTCCACGAGGACGGCTCCGTCGAGGTGCGCGACAACGGCCGTGGCATCCCGGTCGACGTCGAGCCCAAGACCGGGCTCTCCGGCGTCGAGGTCGTCATGACCAAGCTCCACGCCGGAGGGAAGTTCGGCGGTGGCTCCTACGCCGCCTCCGGCGGTCTCCACGGCGTCGGCGCCTCGGTGGTGAACGCCCTGTCCGCCCGGCTCGACATCGAGGTCGACCGGGGCGGCGCCACGCACGCCATCAGCTTCCGGCGCGGCGTGCCCGGCATCTTCACGGAGCAGGGCCCCGACAGCCCCTTCGACCCGGCCAACGGCCTGCTCAAGAGCAAGCGGGTGCCGAAGACCCGGACCGGTACCCGGACGCGGTACTGGGCCGACCGCCAGATCTTCCTGAAGGACGCCAGGCTCTCCCTGGACCACCTCCACCAGCGCGCCCGTCAGACCGCCTTCCTGGTGCCCGGCCTCACCATCGTCGTCCGCGACCAGCGGGACCTGGAGGGGGTCGGCAAGAGCGAGGAGACCTTCCGCTTCGACGGCGGCATCAGTGAGTTCTGCGAGTTCCTCGCCCAGGACAAGGCCGTCTGCGACGTGCAGCGCCTGACCGGTCAGGGCACCTTCAAGGAGACCGTCCCGGTCCTGGACGACCGCGGACACATGACGCCCACCGAGGTCACCCGGGAGCTCGGCGTCGACGTGGCCCTGCGCTGGGGCACGGGCTACGAAACCACGGTCCGTTCGTTCGTGAACATCATCGCCACCCCCAAGGGCGGAACCCACGTCTCCGGGTTCGAGCAGGCCATCACCAAGACGGTCAACGAGGTGCTGCGCTCCACCAAGATGCTGCGCGTCGCCGAGGACGACATCGTCAAGGACGACGCCCTGGAGGGGCTCACGGCCGTCGTGACGGTCCGCCTCGCCGAGCCGCAGTTCGAGGGCCAGACCAAGGAGGTGCTCGGCACCTCCGCGGCCCGCCGGATCGTCGCCAACGTGGTCGCGAAGGAGCTGAAGACCTTCCTGACCTCCACCAGGCGCGACGACAAGGCCCAGGCCCGCGCCGTCCTGGAGAAGGCCGTGGCGGCCGCCAGGACCCGCATCGCGGCCCGCCAGCACAAGGAGGCGCAGCGCAGGAAGACCGCGCTCGAGTCCTCCTCGCTGCCGGCCAAGCTCGCCGACTGCCGCAGCGACGACGTCGAGCGCAGCGAGCTCTTCATCGTGGAGGGCGACTCCGCGCTCGGCACCGCCAAGCTGGCGCGCAACAGCGAGTTCCAGGCGCTGCTGCCGATCCGCGGAAAGATCCTCAACGTCCAGAAGTCCTCCGTCTCGGACATGCTCAAGAACGCCGAGTGCGGTGCGATCATCCAGGTCATAGGAGCCGGTTCCGGCCGCACCTTCGACATCGACGCGGCCCGGTACGGCAAGATCGTGCTCCTCGTCGACGCCGACGTCGACGGCGCCCACATCCGCTGCCTGCTGCTGACGCTCTTCCAGCGCTACATGCGGCCGATGGTGGAGGCCGGCCGGGTCTTCGCCGCCGTGCCGCCCCTGCACCGCATCGAACTGGTCCAGCCCAAGAAGGGCCAGGACAAGTACGTGTACACGTACTCGGACAACGAGCTGCGCCAGACCCTGCTCGAGTACCAGCGCAAGGGCATCCGCTACAAGGACGCCATCCAGCGGTACAAGGGCCTCGGCGAGATGGACGCCGACCAGCTCGCGGAGACCACGATGGACCCCCGCCACCGCACCCTGCGCCGGATCAACATCGGCGACCTGGACTCCTCGGAGCAGGTCTTCGACCTGCTCATGGGCAACGACGTCGCTCCCCGCAAGGAATTCATCACGAGCTCGGCGGCGACCCTGGACCGCTCGCGCATCGACGCCTGATCCACGGGTCTCAACGAGGGGGCGGAGCCGACGGCTCCGCCCCCTCGGCGCTCGCGCAGGGCGGCTCCGGCGCTCGCGGAGGCGGCTCTTCTGCCGGCCTCCCCGGCGTTCCGCCCACCGGCGTGCGCCCCGTCGGGCAGCCTCCGCGCCGACGCGCGTACCGCGGCCCCCGCGAGCCGGTACGCCTATCAGCGCGGAGGTGTCCCCTCCCGCGGTGTTCCGTCACCTGATGGGGTGAAGTGGGGAAGGAGAAGAGTCCGGGATCTTCCCGCTCTGTCCATCCTTGTGCACGCGGCCGAAACGGTTCGCTGACAAGGAGAGTTCACCGGTGGAGAAGCAGGAAGGGACGGACGCCCCCGCGGCGCGGAACGGCGATCCGGCGGTCCGGATCGAGGACCCCTGGTACGACGCCCTGGCGTCCGGCTGGGGCGAGCCCGTCGACACGGTGGCACCGGACGGCGTGGCGGCGCCCACCGCCCGCGAGGCACCCGGGGGCGTACCGCGACAGCGGCCCGCGCGCAGCGCGGCGGACATCTATCTGGAGGTCCAGCGCAGCCCGGCCTTCCAGGAGGTGCGCAGCCGTTACCGGCGGTTCGTGATCCCCGCCGCGCTCGCCTTCCTGCTCTGGTACCTGGCCTACGTCGTCGCGGCGACCGCCGCTCCCGGCCTGATGGCCCGGCCCGTCGCCGGGGCGGTCAACGTGGCGATGGTCGCGGGACTCGGACAGTTCCTCACCACCTTCCTCCTGACCTGGGCCTACGCCCGCCACGCCCGGCTCCGCCGGGACCGCGCCGCGCTGGAACTGCGCTGGGACACCCAGGAGATGACGCGGGGGGTCCAGCGGTGACCGGCGACCACCAGACCCTGGCCCTGCTGCTGTTCAGCGCCTTCATCGCGGTCACCCTCGCGATCACCACCTGGGTGAGCCGCAAACGGCACGGTTCGGCCGAGGAGTTCTACGCCGGAGGCCGGCTCTTCTCGCCGATGGAGAACGGTTTCGCCATCGCAGGCGACTACATGTCCGCCGCATCCTTCCTCGGCATCTCCGGCCTGATCGCCCTCTTCGGCTACGACGGGATGCTGTACTCCGTCGGCTTCCTGGTCGCCTGGCTGGTCGTCCTCCTCCTCGTCGCCGAACTGGTCCGCAACTGCGGCCGGTTCACGCTCGCCGACGTCGTGGCCTCCCGGATGGCCGAGCGTCCGGTCCGCATCGCGGCCGGCACCTCC
Source organism: Streptomyces sp. NPDC053755 (assembly GCF_040677675.1). Lineage (NCBI taxonomy): Bacteria > Bacillati > Actinomycetota > Actinomycetes > Kitasatosporales > Streptomycetaceae > Streptomyces > Streptomyces sp. NPDC053755. The sequence continues at coordinate 107,004 of NZ_JBFASK010000002.1, forward strand.
TCCGTGACCGTCTCCGTGCTCTATCTGGTGGCCCAGATGGTGGGCGCCGGGAGTCTCGTCGCGCTCCTCCTCGGCGGCACGAGCGAAGCCGCCCGCTCCTGGACGGTGATCGGCGTCGGCGCCCTGATGGTGATCTACGTGTCGCTGGGCGGGATGCGCGCCACCACCTGGATCCAGATCGTCAAGGCCGTCCTGCTCATGGCCGGAACGATCGCCCTGACCGTGCTCGTGCTGCTCCGCTTCCACGGCGACTTCGAGCAACTGCTCGCCGCCGCCGCCGACCGCAGCGGCCACGGCCGGGACTTCCTGGCCCCCGGCCTGCGCTACGGCGGGGACTGGACCGCGCGCCTGGACTTCATCAGCCTCGGGATCGCCCTGGTCCTGGGCACCGCCGGGCTGCCGCACATCCTCTCGCGGTTCTACACCGTGCCCACCGCACGGGCCGCCCGGCGCTCCGTCGTCTGGTCGATCGGCCTCATCGGCAGCTTCTACCTGATGACGATCGTCCTCGGCTTCGGAGCCGCCGCGATCATCGGACCCGACGCCGTCCGGGCCTCCAACGCCTCCGGCAACACCGCCGTACCGCTGCTCGCCCTCGACCTGGGCGGAGGAGCGGGCTCCACCGGCGGCACCGTGCTCTTCGCGATCGTCGCCGCCGTCGCCTTCGCGACCATCCTGGCCGTCGTCGCCGGCATCACCCTCGCCTCCTCGGCCTCCGTCGCCCACGACCTGTACGCCTCCCTGCGCCGGCGTGGCAGCCGGGCCAAGCCCTACAGCGAGGTCACCGTGGCGCGGCTCGCCGCGGCCGGGATCGGGGTGGCGGCGATCGGGCTCGGACTGCTCGCCCGCGACCTGAACGTGGCGTTCCTGGTCGGCCTCGCCTTCGCCGTCGCCGCCTCGGCCAACCTCCCGGTGCTCCTGTACTCGCTGTTCTGGCGGAACTTCACCACCCGGGGAGCCGTCTGGTCGGTGTACGGAGGGCTCCTCCCCGCCGTCCTGCTCGTCGTCCTCTCACCGGTGGTCTCGGGCAGTCCGGAGGCGCTCTTCCCGGGCGTCGACTTCCATGTCTTCCCGCTGCAGAACCCGGGGCTCGTCTCCATCCCGCTGGGCTTCCTGGCCGGCTGGATGGGGACCGTCACCTCGCACGAGCCGCCGGACGCCGCCAAGCACGCGGAGACCGAGGTCCGGGCGCTGACCGGAGCAGGAGCGGTGTGAGCGGCGTGCGCGGGGCGGCCCCCACCGGACCGGGGTTCAGCCCGCCGGGGGCGTCCAGACGTACCGGTGTTCCGGGCGGCCCGTCTCGCCGTACCGCAGGGACAGCCGCACCCGGCCCGTCCGCTCCAATAGCTTGAGATAGCGCTGGGCGGTCTGGCGGCTCACGCCCGCCCGCTCGGCGATCTCCTGGGTGGACAAGGGCCCGTCGGCGGCGAGCAGGACCTGTCGCAGCAGCTCGGCGGTGGTGGGCGAATGGCCCTTGGGAAGACCCGGTTCCACGGCCCCCGCCGACAGGGCGCCGAAGATCCGGTCCACCTCGGCCTGCTCCGCCTCGCCGCCGCCGTCGAGGGTGCGACGGAGCGCCGCGTACGCCTCCAGCTTGGCGCGCAGGCCGGCGAAGACGAAGGGCTTGACCAGGTACTGCAGCGCGCCGTGCCGCATCGCCGCCTGCACGGTCGCCACGTCCCGCGCCGCCGTCACCATGATCACGTCGGTCTGGTGGCCGAGCCGGCGCAGCTCCCGTACGACCGAGAGTCCGTTCTCGTCCGGCAGGTAGTGGTCCAGGAGGATCAGGTCGACCGGCTCCTCCGCGAGGCGGGCGAGGGCCTCGGCGGCGGAGTGGGCGGTGGCGACGACGCGGAAACCGGGCACCTTGGCGACGTAGGCCGCGTTGATCCCCGCGACCCGCACGTCGTCGTCCACGACCAGGACGCCGATCACCGCCCCTCCCCGGCCGCTCGCGCCGGCTCCGGCTCGTCCAGCGCCTCCGGGAGGACGACGGTGAACGCGGCGCCGCCGGTGGCGCCCTCGCCGACCCGGGCGCTGCCGCCCTGGCGCTCGGCGAGCCTGCGGACCAGTGCCAGGCCCAGCCCGCGCTTGCCGTGGGACGGCAGCTCCTTGGTGGTCCAGCCCTCCGTGAAGATCAGCTCGCGCCGGTCCTCCGGGACGCCCGGGCCGCTGTCCGTGACCCGCAGGACGACCGTGCGGCCCTCCGTGCGCAGGGCGACCTCGACGCGGGGGTCGGCGGAGCCCGCGGCCGCGTCGAGGGCGTTGTCGACGAGATTGCCCACGACGGTGACCAGCTCGCGCGGGTCGACCAGCCGGTCGGGCAGCAGCGAGCCGTGGGCGACGCGCAGGGAGACGCCCCGTTCGGCGGCGACCGTCGCCTTGCCGACGAGGAGCGCCGCGAGCAGCGGGTCGTGGATCTTCTCGGTGACCTGCTCGGCGGTGGCGCGATGGACGCCGACGACCTCCGTGACGAACTCGACCGCCTCGTCGTGCATCTCCAGTTCCAGGAGGCCGAGCAGGGTGTGCAGACGGTTGGCGTGCTCATGGTCCTGGGCGCGCAGCGCGTCGATCAGACCGCGGGTGGAGTCCAGCTCGCGGCCGAGCCTCTCCAGCTCGGTGCGGTCGCGCAGGGTGGCGACGGCGCCGCCGTCGTCCGTCGGCATCCGGTTGGCGATCAGCACCCGGTGCCCGCGGACGGTCACCAGGTCCTCGCCCGTGACCCGGCCGGCCAGCACGTCGGCGGTGCGGCCGGAGCCGAGCGCCTCCTCCAGCGGGCTGCCGGTGGCCTCGGCGCCGATGCCGAGCAGGCGCTGGGCCTCGTCGTTCAGCAGCCGTATCCGTCCGGTGCGGTCGAGGGCGACCACGCCCTCCCGGATGCCGTGGAGCATCGCCTCGCGTTCGGCGAGCAGCGCGGAGATGTCGGAGAAGGCCAGGTCATGGGTCTGCCGCTGGAGCCTGCGGGAGATCAGATAGGCCGCCAGGGCTCCGGCGGCCAGGGCGCCGCCCGCGTACGCGAGGAGACCCGGGATCGCCCCGAGCAGCCGGTCCTGGACGCTGTCGTACTCGATGCCGACCGACACCGCGCCGACGATGCTCCCGTCGGCGGCCCGCAACGGGGCCTTGCCCCGGGCGGAGCGGCCGAGGGTGCCGCTGTCGATCTCCATCACCTCGCGGCCGGCGAGGGCCGGGCTGGGGTCGGTGGAGACGACCCTGCCGATCTGCGCCGGGTCGGTGTGCGACCAGCGCACCCCCCGTGTGTCCATGACGACGACGTACTCGGCGCCCGTGGAGCGCCGGATCCGCTCGGCCTCCGCCTGCACGGGCCCGCCGACGGAGGGCGAGGAGTTCCGCAACGCCGACGCGACCTCCGGGGACGCGGTGGTCTCCGCGATGGCGAGGGCGCGGCGCATGGCCTGGTCGTCCAACTGGGCGCTGAGCGGCGCCAGGAAGAGGCCGGTGGCCAGCACCGTCACGCCGGTGGCGATGGCCAGCTGCATGAGGAGGACCTGGGAGAAGACCCGCCGCGGCCAGCCGATCCGCCGACGGCGCACAGCGGGCCGTGCGGGGGTGGTCGGTGCGGGACGCATGCGAGGAACGGTACGGGGCGTGAGAACCCGAGCGGAAATCCCGGCCCGGCCGCGCCTGCCCGTGCGAAGCCGTGCGTCCTCGGTCGGCCTGGCCTGGGGACACCGGGGGCCGCGCCTCGCGGGAGCGGCGGGGGACCGGCCGCCGGCACGGGCTTGAGGAGCGGTCCGGGCGGGGTGGAGGGCAGCCGCCCCGAAGCTGCCCGGACTCGACGGCGGCTCGTGTCCGGGATCGCCCCGCGCCCGCTGGGCCACGCTCGCGGGAGCGCTCGTCGACCGTCGGCGGCTCGTGTCCGGGATCGCCCCGCGCCCGCTGGGCCACGCTCGCGGGAGCGCG
>NZ_JBFASK010000002.1:111024-152953 GCF_040677675.1 Streptomyces sp. NPDC053755
GCTCGTCGACCGTCGGCGGCTCGTGTCCGGGATCGTCCCGCGCCCGCTGGGCCACGCTCGCGGGAGCGCCGGGGCACGGGGCGGTTCGGCCCGTCCGCGGGCCGCCCGCCCTGAGCGGGCCGGGTCCGTTCCCCGCGGGCTCTCGGAGCCGCTCGGCCTGCCCGGGTGATCGGCGGCATGGCCGCAGGCCCAGGCCGTACGGCGGCGGGAGGCTGCCTATTCTGGGAGCTTCGTCGCGCGTCGAGCAACAGGAGGGTTTCGCCTTGAGTACGCAGCAGATCCCGGTCGTCGTCCTCTCCGGATTCCTGGGGTCGGGCAAGACCACGCTGCTCAACCATCTGCTGCGCAGCGCCCGGGGCACCCGGATCGGTGTCATGGTCAACGACTTCGGGGACATCGGTATCGACGCCATGACCGTCGCCGGGCAGGTCGGGTCCACCGTCTCCCTCGGCAACGGCTGCCTGTGCTGCGCCGTCGACGTGAGCGAGCTGGACGAGTACCTGGAGGTCCTCACCCGGCCCTCCGCCCGCCTGGACGTGATCGTCATCGAGGCGAGCGGCCTCGCGGAGCCGCAGGAGCTGGTCCGGATGGTGCTCGCCAGCGAGAACGAGCGGACGGTGTACGGCGGGCTCGTGCAGGTCGTCGACGCGGCCGAGTTCTCCGCCACGCGCGAGCGGCACCCCGAGACCGACCGGCATCTCGCCCTCGCCGATCTGGTGGTCGTCAACAAATCCGACCGGGTGGGGAAGCGCGAGCTGGACGCCGTCCACGCCACCGTCACCGGGCTCGCCGGACGAGCCGCGGTGATCCGGACCGCGCACGGGCGGATCGACCCCGAGGTCCTCTTCGACCGGGTCGTGCCCGAGGGCGAGATCGAGGGGCAGATGTCCATCGAGGACCTGCTGTACGCCGACGAGGACGCGGCCGCCCATCCGCACGCCGCCTACGAGACCCTCTCGCTCGCCACCGGGACCGCGCTGCACCCGCGCCGGCTCATGGAGTTCCTCGACTCCCGGCCGCAGGGCCTCTACCGCCTCAAGGGCTTCGTCGACTTCGGTGCGGCCGACCCGGTCAACCGCTACGGCGTCCATGCCGTCGGCCGGTTCCTGCGCTTCTACCCCGAGCCGTGGCCGGAGGGCCAGGAGCGCCTGTCCCAGCTCGTCCTCATCGGCTCCGGCATCGACGCCGAAGCCCTGCGCAAGGAACTCGCCGGCTGTGAGGTGACCGGCCCGCAGGACGCCCCCGACGAGCGCGCCCTCTGGGGAGTCCTGCGCTATGTCCGGCGGAACGAGGCCGAGGAGGACTCGGGCGCGGAGGGTCTCTTCGCCGCGTCCGACCCGGCCTGACGGCATTCCGGCCGGGCCAGGCCAGAGGCGGCCCGGTCAGGCCCGACCCGGTCCGTCCCGTCCCGGCCCGGCCCGGTACCGGCCGATCCGATCGGATCCACCGATGCCGGGCCGCCGGGCTCAGCTCGCCGGGCCCGCCAGCACCGCGACCGGCTTCGCCAGGGGCGTGCCCGAGCCGTCGCGGCGCGGGTCGATCTTGGGGAGGTCGACCGGGGTGCCGTTCTGCTGGGCCGCGCGCGCCGGGGCCCCTCCGGCCCAGCCGAGAAGCAGCACGTCCTCGCCCTTCAGGAACCGCTGGCAGCGCACACCACCGGTCGCGCGGCCCTTGCGCGGATACTGGTCGAACGGCGTCAGCTTCGCCGACGTGGCCGCCGAGCCGTCCAGCGTGCCCGTCGAGCCCGCGATCGTGAACACCACCGCGTCCGCCGCCGGATCCACGGCCGTGAAGGAGATCACCTCGGCGCCGGCCGTGAGCTTGACGCCCGCCATGCCGCCCGCCGGCCGCCCCTGGGGCCGCACCTGCGCGGCCTGGAAGCGCAGCAGCTGGGCGTCGGAGGTGATGAAGACCAGGTCCTCCTCGCCCGTCCGCAGCTCGGTCGCGCCGACGATCCGGTCACCCTCCTTGAGGGTGATGACCTCCAGCTCGTCCTTGTTCGCCGGATAGTCCGGCACCACGCGCTTCACCACGCCCTGCAGCGTGCCGATCGCCAGGCCCGGCGAGGACTCGTCGAGCGTGGTCAGGCAGACCACCGACTCGTCGTTCTCCAAGGTCAGGAACTCCGCCAGCGGTGCCCCGCCGGCCAGGTTCGGCGCGGCGTGGGTGTCCGGCAGCTGGGGCAGGTCGATCACCGCGAGCCGCAGCAGCCGCCCGGTCGAGGTCACCACGCCGACGTCGCCGCGCTGGGTCGCCGGCACGGCCGAGACGATCACGTCGTGCTTCGCGCGCCTGCCGTCCTCGGCGGCCGGCAGCTCCGCCGTCGCCGTACGGGCCAGCAGCCCCGTCGAGGAGAGCAGCACCCGGCACGGGTCGTCCGCGACTTCCAGCGAGGCGGCGGCCACCGGGGCGCCCGCCGACTCCAGCAGGACCGTGCGCCGGTCGGTGCCGAACTTCTTCGCCACGGCGGCCAGTTCGCCCGAGACCAGCTTGCGCAGCTCGGCGTCGGAGTCGAGGATCCCGGTCAGCTCGTCGATCTCGCCGTTGAGCCGGTCCCGCTCGCTCTCCAGCTCGATCCGGTCGAACCTGGTGAGCCGGCGCAGCGGGGTGTCCAGGATGTACTGCGTCTGGATCTCGCTCAGGGAGAAGTGCTCGATCAGGCGCTGCTTGGCCTCCGCCGAGTTCTCGCTGGAGCGGATGAGGCGGATGACCTCGTCGATGTCGAGGAGCGCGACGAGCAGGCCCTCGACCAGGTGCAGCCGGTCCCGCTTCTTGGTCCGGCGGAACTCGGAGCGGCGGCGCACCACGGTGAACCGGTGGTCGAGATAGACCTCCAGCAGCTCCTTCAGGCCCAGCGTCAGCGGCTGGCCGTCGACCAGCGCCACGTTGTTGATGCCGAAGGACTCCTCCATCGGCGTCAGCTTGTAGAGCTGCTCCAGGACCGCCTCCGGCACGAAGCCGTTCTTGACCTCGATGACCAGACGCAGGCCGTGGCTGCGGTCGGTGAGGTCCTTGACGTCGGCGATGCCCTGGAGCTTCTTGGAGCCGACCAGGTCCTTGATCTTGGAGATGACCTTCTCGGGACCCACCGTGAAGGGCAGTTCGGTGACGACGATGCCCTTGCGGCGGGCCGTCACGTTCTCCACGGTCGCGGTGGCGCGGATCTTGAACGTCCCGCGGCCGTTCTCGTACGCGTCCTTGATGCCGGAGAGGCCGACGATCCGGCCGCCGGTCGGCAGGTCGGGGCCGGGCACGAACCGCATGAGCGCCTCGAGATCGGCGTTCGGGTACCGGATGAGGTGCCGGGCGGCCGCGATCACCTCGCCGAGGTTGTGCGGCGGCATGTTGGTCGCCATGCCGACCGCGATGCCCGAGGCGCCGTTGACCAGCAGGTTCGGGTACGCCGCCGGGAGCGTGACCGGCTCCTGCTCCTGGCCGTCGTAGTTCGGGGAGAAGTCGACGGTGTCCTCGTCGATGGACTCCGTCATCAGCAGCGCGGCCGACGCCATCCGGGACTCGGTGTACCGCATGGCGGCAGGCGGGTCGTCGTTGCCCAGTGAACCGAAGTTGCCGTGGCCGTCCACGAGGGGGAGCCGCATGGAGAACGGCTGCGCCATGCGCACCATCGCGTCGTAGATCGACGCGTCGCCGTGGGGGTGCAGCTTGCCCATGACCTCGCCGACGACACGGGCGCACTTCACATAGCCGCGGTCGGGCCGCAGCCCCATCTCGTTCATCTGGTAGACGATGCGGCGCTGCACCGGCTTCATGCCGTCGCGGGCGTCCGGCAGCGCGCGGGAGTAGATCACCGAGTACGCGTACTCGAGGAAGGAGCCCTGCATCTCGTCGACGACGTCGATGTCGAGGATTCGCTCCTCGAACGCGTCGTCCGGCGGCGGTGTCTTCGTGCTGCGGCGGGCCATCGCGGCTGCGGCTCCTTCACCAACAAGGTTGATCTGACGCGGACCATTGTGGACCGTCCCACCGACAACGCCGACCGCGACCCGGGAATGGGCGGTTCCGCCGCGCCTCCGGCCGCCCCTGGGCCGGACGCGACGCGTCCGCGACCCGGAAGAGGGAAGCCTCGAACCTGCGGGAACTTCGCGAGGTGTCGGTGCGCTTGCATACAGTGGCAGGACTTTTCCGTATCGCGATCGAAGGGACGTACATGCCCATGGGTCACACGGCCACGGCCGAGGCCGGCTCCGGCGGCCTGACAGCGACCGAGCACCGGCTGGCCAACGGCCTGCGCGTGGTGCTCTCCGAGGACCACCTGACCCCGGTCGCCGCGGTCTGCCTCTGGTACGACGTCGGCTCGCGTCACGAGGTCGCGGGCCGCACGGGTCTCGCCCACCTCTTCGAGCACCTGATGTTCCAGGGGTCGAAGCAGGTCCACGGAAACGGTCATTTCGAGCTGGTCCAGGGAGCGGGGGGTTCGCTCAACGGCACGACGAGTTTCGAGCGCACCAACTACTTCGAGACGATGCCGACCCATCAGCTGGAGCTGGCCCTCTGGCTGGAGGCGGACCGCATGGGCTCGCTGCTGGCCGCACTGGACGACGAGTCCATGGAGAACCAGCGCGACGTCGTCAAGAACGAGCGCCGCCAGCGGTACGACAACGTGCCCTACGGCACCGCCTTCGAGAAGCTGACCGCCCTCGCCTATCCCGAGGGGCACCCGTACCACCACACGCCGATCGGCTCCATGGCCGACCTGGACGCGGCCACCCTGGAGGACGCGCGGAGCTTCTTCCGTACGTACTACGCGCCGAACAACGCGGTGCTCTCGGTCGTCGGCGACATCGACCCGGAGCAGACCCTCGCCTGGATCGAGAAGTACTTCGGATCCATCCCGTCCCACGACGGCAAGCGGCCGCCGCGCGACGGCACGCTGCCCGACGTCATCGGCGAGCAGCTCCGCGAGGTCGTCGAGGAGGAGGTGCCGGCCCGCGCGCTGATGGCCGCCTACCGCCTCCCGCACGACGGCACCCGCGAGTGCGACGCCGCCGACCTGGCCCTCACCGTCCTCGGCGGCGGCGAGTCCTCCCGGCTCCACAACCGCCTGGTCCGCCGCGACCGCACGGCCGTCGCGGCCGGCTTCGGCCTGCTGCGCCTCGCCGGAGCGCCCTCGCTCGGCTGGCTCGACGTGAAGACCTCCGGTGGAGTGGAGGTGCCCGAGATCGAGACCGCCGTCGACGAGGAGCTGGCCCGCTTCGCCGCCGAGGGCCCCACGCCCGAGGAGATGGAGCGGGCCCAGGCGCAGTTGGAGCGCGAGTGGCTCGACCGGCTCGGCACGGTCGCCGGCCGCGCCGACGAACTGTGCCGGTTCGCCGTGCTGTTCGGCGACCCGCAGCTCGCCCTGACCGCCGTCAACCGTGTCCTGGACGTCACCGCCGACGAGGTGCGGGCGGTCGCCGCCGCCCGGCTGCGTCCCGACAACCGCGCGGTGCTGGTGTACGAACCGGTCACTGCCGAGCACGGCGACAGCGTCAGCGAGAACGACGAGGAAGAGGGAGCGGACCAGTGAGCGACGCTGCCGCGGCTTTGACGAGCATGGAGTTCCACCCGCAGCCCCAGCCGGGCACCGCACGTCCCTGGGCCTTCCCGGCCCCGGAGCGGGGTGCGCTGGACAACGGCCTGACCGTGCTGCGCTGCCACCGTCCGGGCCAGCAGGTGGTGGCCGTCGAGATCTTCTTCGACGCCCCCCTGGAAGCCGAACCCGCGGGCCTCGACGGCGTCGCCACGATCATGGCGAGGGCCCTCTCCGAGGGCACCGACAAGCACACGGCGGAGGAGTTCGCCGCCGAGCTGGAGCGCTGCGGCGCCACACTCGACGCCCACGCCGACCACCCGGGCGTACGCGTCTCCCTCGAGGTCCCCGTCTCCCGGCTGCCCAAGGCGCTGGGCCTGCTCTCCGAGGCCCTGATCGCCCCGGCCTTCGACGACAGCGAGATCGAGCGCCTGGTGCGCAACCGCCTCGACGAGATCCCGCACGAGACGGCCAACCCGGCCCGCAGGGCGGCCAAGCAGCTCTCCAAGGAGCTGTTCCCGGCCGGCTCGCGCATGTCCCGGCCGCGCCAGGGCACCGAGGAGACCGTCGCCGCGATCGACGCCACGGCCGTCCGCGCCTTCTTCACGGCGCACATCCGGCCCGCCACGGCCACCGCCGTGGTCGTGGGCGACCTGACCGACGTCGACCTGGACGAGGTCCTCGCCGAGACGCTCGGCGCGTGGACCGGCGACACCGCCGAGCCGCGCCCCGTCCCGCCGATCACGGCCGACGACACCGGCCGTGTGGTCATCGTGGACCGCCCCGGCGCGGTCCAGACGCAGCTGCTGATCGGCCGCGTCGGCGCCGACCGGCACGACCGCGTCTGGCCCGCCCAGGTCCTCGGCACGTACTGCCTCGGCGGCACCCTCACCTCCCGCCTGGACCGGGTCCTGCGCGAGGAGAAGGGCTACACCTACGGCGTCCGGTCCTTCGGACAGGTGCTCCGTTCCGACGCCGAGGGCAACGGCGCCGCGATGCTCGCCATCAGCGGTTCGGTCGACACCCCCAACACCGGCCCGGCACTTGACGACCTGTGGAAGGTGCTGCGCACGCTCGCCGCGGAGGGACTGACCGACGCGGAGCGGGATGTGGCGGTGCAGAACCTGGTGGGTGTGGCGCCGCTCAAGTACGAGACCGCCGCCTCCGTCGCGGGGACGCTCGCCGACCAGGTCGAGCAGCACCTTCCGGACGACTTCCAGGCGCAGTTGTACGCGCGTCTGGCGGAGACGGGCACGGTGGAGGCGACGGCCGCGGTCGTCAACGCCTTCCCGGTGGACCGTCTGGTCACCGTGCTCGTGGGTGACGCGGCGCAGATCGAGGAGCCCGTGCGGGCGCTCGGCATCGGCGAAGTCACCGTCGTCACCGGCTGATCGAGGCGGAACAGACGCCACGGCGAGGACCCCGACGTCACCATACGTCGGGGTCCTCGCCTTTGTTGATCTTTTGTCCGTATTGAGGCGGAGGGTGGGTGTCTGCCCTGTGGCATGTCTTACAAACAGCCGAGTCCGTTTGCCGATTGAAAGACGGTCCGTTTAGCGTCAATCCGGCTGTTCGCCAGTTGCACCCGCCGCACCCGCGGCATCGGACAGTCATCGCCGAGTCCCCGTCAGGCGCGAGCCTGGGGAGCCGGGGACCCACACGAAGTCCCTGGGGTGAATCGGACGCCTTCGCACCCGTGCGGAGGGGCCCGTAGGAGACCTTCCTGCTCCGAACCCGTCAGCTAACCCGGTAGGCGAGAAGGAAGGAAAGGATCAGCCACTACATGGCGTTCACCCGTGCCACCGGGAAGCATCGTGGTCCGAGCCGTCTGGCGCGCCGCAGCGCGGGCATCGCCGGCGTCGCGACCCTCGCCACCACCGGCGTCATCGGAACCCTCGCTTCCCCGGCGCTCGCCGCTGACACGGACACCCGCTCGCTCGAGGACACCGGCATGAACCAGGCCGTCGTCTCCGAGTCGCTGGCGGACCGGATCGACGTGCAGGCGGCCGCGCAGGAGCGGGAGGCCGTCGAGGCCATCGCGAAGGCGAAGGCCGAGGCCCGTGCCAAGGCGGAGGCGAAGCGCAAGGCCGAGGCCCGCGCCAAGGAGATCCGCGAAGCCAAGGAGCGCGCCGCCCGGGAGGCCGAGCGCAAGCGCCTGAACTCCTTCCAGCTCCCCGTCGCCGGCTCGTACGTCACCACCGGGTACCAGACCGGCGGCTCCCTGTGGTCCTCCGGCAGCCACTCCGGCGTCGACTTCCACGCCTCCTACGGCAGCGAGGTCGTCTCCGTCGGCTCCGGCACCGTGGTCGAGGCCGGCTGGGGCGGCGCGTACGGCAACAACATCGTCATCCGGATGAACGACGGCACGTACACCCAGTACGGGCACCTTTCGGCCATCAGTGTCTCGGTCGGCGAGACCGTCACCCCGGGCGAGCGGATCGGCATCTCCGGCTCGACCGGCAACTCCACCGGCCCGCACCTGCACTTCGAGGCCCGCACGAGCGCCGAGTACGGCTCCGACATCAACCCGGTCGCGTACCTGCGCGCCCGCGGCGTGAACGTCTGACCCGACCGCGTCCGGCGAACGCCACCGGGCCGCCCAAGGCCCGACGAAAAAGCCCCGGCTCGTACCGAGCCGGGGCTTTTTCGTCGGCCAAAAGATATCCATGGATCTCCCGTAGCCATCGGAAATACCGCCCCGCTGCAATAGAGTCACCGAAGAGTCGACGAACAGACGTCCATCGGATGGGTTTCGCGCGGAAAAGGCGGAGGTCGAACATGCGCATCCCGGCGCATTCGGTATGCACGGCGATTCGGGACGACATCGTCTCCGGTCTCTTCGAGCGCGGCAGCCGGCTGACCGAGGAGCAGCTGGCGCGCCGTTACGGAGTCTCCCGCGTGCCGGTCCGCGAGGCGCTGCGCACCCTGGAGTCGGAGGGCTTCGTGGTCACCCGTCGGCACGCGGGCGCCCACGTCGCCGAGCCAACCGAGCAGGAGGCGGCGGACCTGCTGGACGTCCGGGCGCTCCTGGAGCCGCTGGGGGCCGCCCGCGCCGCCCAGCGGCGTACGGACGCGCACCTCAAGGTGTTGCGCGGCCTGGTCAGGCTGGGTCAGGAGCGTGCCCGCCGCGGCCAGGGCGACGACCTGCGCTCCCTGGGCGGCTGGTTCCACGAGACCCTCGCGCAGGCGTCCGGCAGTCCGGCGCTCACGGCGCTGCTCACGCAGCTGCGGCACAAGATCGCCTGGATGTACGCGATCGAGCCGACGGCGCAGCCGGTCGAGGCCTGGGCCGAGCACGGGGCGATCGTCGACGCGGTGGCCCGCGGAGACGCCGAGCGGGCCCGCGCCCTCACCGCCCTGCACGCCGAACGTTCGCTGGTCCTGTACCGGCCGAAGCGGCCCGAGCGCGGCCGTGTGAGGGCTTCGCAACATGTCGTAAACACCGCGAGCATCCGGAATTAACGACCGGGCCGTATACAAAGAGAAGTAATGGGGCGGTGGAATTCTGCTGCCCGGAAATGCGGGGCCCTTAAAGGCCCCTCGATCGATTTCGTCGACAGGGCATCGCGTCGGCGGGCTCGCGAATTCGGGCTGTCCGGAATCCTTTCCCCTGGAGTCCTCGCGGCCCGGGCCCCGGCCTTCCCGTGGCCTCGCCGCAGGACGCGCGAGACGGCCGGACGCGCGAGCCGGCAGGACGCGGGGACCGGCAGGACGCGTGAGGCGTCCCGGCCGTGCGCCCTGCCGTGCCGGTCTGTCCGGTGCCGGCCTGTGGCCCGGCAGACGCGAAGGAGCCGCGTCCGCCGGGGGGCGGGACGCGGCTCCTTCGCGAGGTGACGTCAGACGGTCTCGGGAAGCTCTTCGAGACCCTCGGCAACCAGCTTGGCGAGACGGTCCAGCGCGGCTTCGGCGCCCTCGGCGTCCGAAGCGAGCACGATCTCCTCGCCGCCCTGTGCGCCCAGACCGAGCACCGCGAGCATCGACGCGGCGTTCACCGGGTTGCCATCGGCCTTGGCGATCGTCACGGGGACGCCGGAGGCCGTGGTGGCACGGACGAAGATGGAGGCGGGGCGGGCGTGCAGGCCCTCGGCCCAGCCGACGTTGACGCGGCGCTCAGCCATGGTGTTGCCCTTCAAGTCTTAGCGGGTTGTCTAGACCAGTCTCTCATGTGCGGCGATGTGCTCGTGCCTGCCCGCGGCCCGGCGGAACCGCCCTCCGGCCCTCCCACCTTGCACGGACCGTGCGGGGCACGCACGCCGTGCGCGGCCGGTGCCGCTGTCGTACCCCCGCCGTACGCTTGCCCCATGCAGAGCGCGTCGGAACAGCCGGACCCGGCCCAGCCGGAACACGCCTACCCGGACCACTGGGAAGCGGACGTGGTCCTCCGCGACGGCGGCACCGCACGCATCCGGCCCATCACCGTCGACGACGCCGACAGACTGGTCAGCTTCTACGAACAGGTCTCGGACGAGTCGAAGTACTACCGGTTCTTCGCGCCCTACCCGCGCCTGTCCGCCAAGGACGTCCACCGTTTCACCCATCACGACTACGTGGACCGGGTCGGACTCGCCGCGACCGTCGGCGGCGAGTTCATCGCCACCGTGCGGTACGACCGCATCGACGCCCGCGGCCTGCCCGCCTCGGCCCCCGCCGACGAGGCCGAGGTCGCCTTCCTCGTCCAGGACGCGCACCAGGGCAGGGGCGTCGCCTCCGCCCTGCTCGAACACATCGCCGCGGTGGCGCGGGAGCGGGACATCCGACGGTTCGCCGCCGAGGTGCTCCCCGCCAACAACAAGATGATCAAGGTGTTCACGGACGCCGGGTACACCCAGAAGCGCAGCTTCGAGGACGGCGCCGTGCGCCTCCATCTCGACCTGGAGCCCACCGACCGCTCGCTCGCCGTCCAGCTCGCCCGTGAGCAGCGCGCCGAGGCCCGCTCCGTGCAGCGGCTGCTCAGCCCCGGCTCGGTCGCCGTCGTCGGCGCCGGCCGCACCCCGGGCGGCGTCGGCCGGACCGTGCTGCGCAACCTCCTCGACGCCGGCTACACCGGGCGGACGTACGCCGTGAACCGGGCTCTCGACCAGGAGGCGACCGCGCTCGACGGCGTGCCGGCCTTCCGCTCCGTCGCGGACATCGGGGAGCCGGTCGACCTGGCCGTCCTGGCCGTCCCCGCCGAACGGGTGCCTGAGGCGGTCGCCGACTGCGGTGAGCACGGGGTGCGCGGCCTGGTCGTCCTCAGCGCGGGATACGCCGAGACCGGGACGGAGGCGGGACGGGACCGCCAGCGCGCACTGGTCCGGCAGGCCCGCTCGTACGGCATGCGGATCATCGGGCCCAACGCCTTCGGGATCATCAACACCTCGGACGGCGCCCGGCTGAACGCCTCGCTCGCGCCCCAGATGCCGGCGGCCGGGCGGATCGGGCTGTTCACCCAGTCAGGGGCCATCGGCATCGCCCTCCTCGCCGGCCTCCACCGCCGGGGCGCCGGTCTGTCCTCCTTCATCTCGGCGGGCAACCGGGCCGACGTCTCCGGCAACGACCTCCTCCAGCACTGGTACGACGACCCGGCGACGGACGTCGTCCTGCTGTACCTGGAGTCGATCGGCAACCCCCGCAAGTTCACCCGGCTCGCGCGGCGCACCGCGGCGGTCAAGCCGGTCGTCGTGGTCAAGGGCGCCCGGCACAGCGGCAGCGCGCCGCCCGGCCACCGTGTGCCGGTCACCCGGATCCCGTACGCCACCGTCTCCGCGCTGCTCCGGCAGGCCGGGGTCATCCGCGTCGACACCGTCACCGAACTCGTCGACGCGGGCCTGCTCCTCGCCGGCCAGCCCCTGCCGACCGGACCGCGCGTGGCGATCCTCGGCAACTCCGAGTCCCTCGGGCTGCTGACGTATGACGCCTGTCTCACCGAGGGCCTGCGGCCGCTGCGCCCCCTCGACCTCACGACGGCGGCGAGCCCGGCGGACTTCCGCGAGGCGCTCGCGGCGGCGCTCGTCGACGAGACCAGCGACGCGGTCGTCGTGACGGCGATCCCCTGGGTCGGCGAGACCGGAGCCGTCGAGTCCGGTGACGGGGAGGTCCTCGCGGCCTACCTCCGGGAGGCCGTCGCCTCCGCTCCCGCCCCGGCGAAGCCCGTGGTCGTGGTGCACGTCGAGATGGGCGGCCTGGCGGAGGCCCTCTCGGCGGCGACGAGCACCCGCCCGGCGACGCCGACGCGGAGCGCCGGCCCGTCAGCGACCCCGGCCGGCCCGCCCCCGCCCGCCGGCCCGCCCGCCCCTTCCGGCGGCCCGTCCCCCGCCGCGTCCGCCGGCCGCTCCACGCCCCCGGGCACCACTCCCACGGCTCCGACCGGCCCGCCCGCCACCGCGCCCGTCCCTCCCCTGCCTCCGATGCCCCCGGTGCCTCCCACGGCACCCGGCGCCGCCGCACCCGGCCTTCGCGGGACACCCCGGGGAAGCGGCTCGGGCGGAAACGCCACGCCCGCGGCCCCCGGCCCCTTCGACGCGGCGGCGGGCCGGAACGCCCCGGTGACGCCCGGCGGTGACGCCGGCAGGACGCCGCCTCCGCCCACCCGGCTCGGTGCCACCACGGGCGGTCAGCCCTCGGGCGCCGACCGGGTCGGCGGGGCAGAGGCCGGCGAGCCCGCCGCGCCGCCCCGGGTCAGCGGGCACATCCCCGCCTACCCCGCCGCCGAGCGGGCCGTGCGCGCCCTGGCCGAGGCCGTGCGCTACGGACAGTGGCGACGCCAGTCCGCCGAGCCCGGCCGGGTGCCGGAGTACGAGGATATCGACGAGGCGGGGGCCGCCGCCCGCATCGAGCGGTCGCTCGGGGAGGACGCGGACACCCGAGGCGTCACCCTCGGCAGCGACGAGGCCGGCGAACTGCTCGCGCGGTACGGCATCACCGTGCTGCCGACCCTGCCCGCCCCCACTCCCGACGTCGCCGTCGCGGCCGCCGGCCGCCTCGGCTACCCCGTCGCCCTCAAGACGACCGCGCCCCACCTGCGCCACCGCCCCGATCTCGGCGGCGTACGGCTCGACCTCGCCACCGAGGAACAACTCCGTGCCGCCTACGGCGAGGTGACCGACACCCTCGGCAAGCCGGAGGAGCTTCATCCGGTCGTCCAGGCGATGGTTCCGCGTGGAGTCGACACCGTCGTCCGGGCCGCCATCGACCCGGCCGTCGGCGCCGTCCTCTCCTTCGGACTCGCCGGAGCCGCCTCGGAGCTGCTCGGCGACATGTCCCACCGGCTCGTACCCGCCACCGACCGGGACGCCGCCGAGCTCGTACGGTCCATCCGCACCGCGCCCCTCCTCTTCGGCTGGCGCGGCTCGGACCCCGTCGACACTCCCGCCCTGGAGGAGCTGCTGCTGCGGGTCTCGCGGCTCGTGGACGACCACCCCGAGGTCGTCGCGATCACCCTGGAGCCCGTCGTCGTGGCCTCGCGCGGCCTGTCCGTCCTCGGCGCCACGGTCCGCCTCGCACCGCCCCCGCCCCGCACCGACCTCGGACCGCGGCGCCTGCCGAGCTACTGAACCCGCCCCGCGCCCCGGCCCCGGCGGCCGACGCGTCCCGGAGCGCCCCTTCCGACGGATTAGGATGGAGTCCATGGCGAAGACCGGTACGACGACCCAGGGGCTGCGCGCGGCGATCGAGCGCAGCGGCTATTACCCGGCCCTCGTGGCCGAGGCGGTGGAGGCCGCCGTCGGTGGCGAGGCGATCGCGTCGTACGTGGTGCACCAGGAGACCACGTTCGACACCAGCGAGGTCCGCCGCCATGTCACGGTGCTCGTCCTGACGGCCACGCGTTTCGTCGTCAGCCACACCGACGAGCAGGCCGCCGACACCAGCTCCCCGACGCCGTACGCCACCACCTCCACGGAATCGGTCAAGCTCGACCGGATCTCCTCCGTGGTCGTCAGCCGCGTCGTCGCCAACCCGGAGTCGTACACGCCCGGCACGCTGCCCCGCGAGGTCGTGCTCACCATCGGCTGGGGCGCCGTCTCCCGGATCGACCTGGAGCCCGCCGCCTGCGGCGACCCCAACTGCGACGCCGACCACGGCTACACCGGCAACGCCACCGCCGACGACCTCAGCCTCCGCGTCAGCGACGCCGGCGACGGCCCGGACACGGTTCGCCAGACCCTCGCGTTCGCGCAGTCGCTCTCCGAAGCCACCGCGGCGACCCGCTGATGGTCCAGCCCTCCACGGTCACCTCGGGCTGGCCCGACGAACCGGTGGGACTCGCGCCGGAATCCGCGCCCGTCCCGGAGTACGGCTTCGGCTCGCTCGCCGACCTTCTGCCGACCCTCGTCGCCGGACAGGGAGCCCCCGGCTTCGACGCCCGGATCGCCGAACTCTCCCCGGCCGACCGGAACTGCGTCTTCCTGATCGACGGGCTCGGGTGGGAGCAGATCAGGTCGCACCCCGACGAGGCCCCGTACCTCACCTCGCTGCTCGCCTCCTCGCGCGGCGGCACCGGACGACCGATCACCGCGGGCTTCCCCGCCACCACCGCGACCTCGCTCGCCTCGGTCGGCACCGGGCGGGTTCCCGGCGCGCACGGCCTGCCGGGCTACACCGTCCGCGACCCCGACACCGGCGAGCTGATGAACCAGCTGCGGTGGAAGCCGTGGACGCCGCCCCATGTCTGGCAGCCGTACCCCACGATCTTCCAGCTCGCCCACGAGGCCGGGATCCACACCGCCCAGGTCTCGTCGCCGATCTTCCAGGACACCCCGCTCACCAAGATCGCTCTGAGCGGTGGAGCGTTCCACGGCCGGCTCACCGGCGAGGAACGCGTGGACTTCGCCGCCGAGCAGCTCGCCGCCGGAGACCGCTCGCTGGTCTACACGTACTACAGCGAGCTCGACGGCGCCGGACACCGCTTCGGCGTCGACTCCGACGCCTGGCGCGGCCAGCTGATGTTCGTCGACCGGCTCGTCCAGCGCCTCGCCGAACAGCTGCCGTCCCACTCCGCGCTGTACGTCACGGCGGACCACGGCATGGTCGACATCCCGTTCGACGAGCAGTCCCGGATCGACTTCGACGAGGACTGGGAGCTGAGCGCCGGCGTCGCCCTGCTCGGCGGCGAGGGCCGCGCCCGTCACGTCTACGCCGTGCCGGGCGCCGAGACCGACGTCCTGACCTGCTGGCGCGAGGTGCTCGGCGAGCAGTTCTGGGTGGCGAGCAGGGACGAGGCCATCGCGCTGGGCTGGTTCGGCGACACGGTCGACGAGCGGGTGTACGGCAGGATCGGCGATGTGGTCGCCGCGGCCCATGACGACGTCGTCATCACCGCCTCCGTCAAGGAACCGCACGAGTCGGCGATGGTCGGCGTGCACGGGTCCATGACGCCCGCGGAGCAGTTCGTCCCGCTCCTCGAAGTCCGTTCCTGAACTCCCGGTACCCCCGTTCCTGCCCGAAAGGCCTCAACCTCCCATGCCCGAGCTGGTGTTCTTCTCCGGAACCATGGACTGCGGAAAGAGCACGCTGGCGCTCCAGATCGGGCACAACCGCTCCGCCCGCGGGCTCCAGGGCGTGATCTTCACCCGCGACGACCGCGCGGGCGAGGGCAAGCTCTCCTCACGGCTGGGCCTCGTGACGGAGGCGGTCGAGGCGGGCGAGGGCATGGACCTGTACGCGTACCTCGTGGAGCAGATGTCCAAGGGCGGCAAGGCGGACTACGTGATCGTGGACGAGGCCCAGTTCCTCGCCCCGGACCAGATCGACCAGCTGGCCCGCATCGTCGACGACCTCGGCATGGACGTCTTCGCCTTCGGCATCACGACGGACTTCCGGACGAAGCTGTTCCCGGGCTCGCAGCGGCTGATCGAACTCGCCGACCGGATCGAGCAGCTGCAGGTGGAGGCCCTGTGCTGGTGCGGGGCGCGGGCCACGCACAACGCCCGTACGATCGGCGGGGAGATGGTCGTGGAAGGCGAGCAGGTCGTCGTCGGGGACGTCAACCGTCCGGCCGAGGAGATCGGCTATGAGGTCCTGTGCCGTCGCCACCACCGCCGTCACATGACCAGCGCGTCGGCCAGGGCGGGCGCCCTGTCCCCGGACGTCCTCCCCGTCAACCACTCCTGACGGCATACGCCGGCTCCTCGCCCCGTGCGGGGGAGGAGCCGAGGCCCGGCCGCGAGGCGTTCCTTCCGCGCGGTCCGCTGCCGCCAGGGCCGCGTCCGCCGGGTTCTGCCTCCGCAAGGCCGGATTCCGCTAGGCCTGCTTCTGCTCGGCCTGCTTCTCCTTGAGGCGCACGGTCTCCTTGCGGACCTCGGCCTGGGTGGCGCGCTCCTTCTGCAGCCAGTCGGGGTTCTCCGTCTTCAGCTCCTCGATCTGCTCCGTGGTGAGGGGCTCGGTCACCCCGCCGCGCGCGAGACCCGAGATGGAGACGCCGAGCTTCGCCGCGACCACCGGCCGGGGGTGCGGACCGCTGCGGCGCAGCTCCCGCAGCCACTCGGGCGGATCGGTCTGCAGCGCACTCAGCTCGGCGCGGGAGACGACGCCCTCCTGGAACTCGGCGGGGGTGGCCTCGAGGTACACACCCAGCTTCTTGGCCGCCGTGGCGGGCTTCATCGTCTGGGCGCTCTGGTGCGACTTCATGAGGTCAAGGGTATCGAGCATGTGCGCTACCTCCGACCACGACCGGTAACCTGGCGGGGTGACAGGCTCGGAAGAATCCCCCTCGTTCCGGCTCGCGTACGTTCCCGGGGTGACGCCCGGCAAGTGGGTGCGGATCTGGAACGAGCGCCTGCCCGACGTCCCGCTCGATTTGGTGCCCGTGTCCGCCGCCGAAGCCCCCGCCGTGCTGCGGGAAGCCGGGGCCGACGCCGGTTTCGTCCGGCTGCCGATCGACCGGACCGACCTCAGCGCGATCCCGCTCTACACCGAGACGACCGTGGTCGTGGTGCCCAAGGACCACCTCGTGGCCGCGGCGGAGGAGGTGACGGTCGAGGACCTGGCCGACGACGTCGTGCTGCATCCCCTCGACGACACCCTGGACTGGGATGCCCTGCCGGGGCGCCCGGCGATCGAGCGCCCCGCCACCACGGCCGACGCCGTCGAGCTGGTGGCGGCGGGAATCGGGGTCCTCGTCGTGCCCCAGTCGCTCGCCCGCCTGCACCATCGCAAGGACCTCACCTACCGGACGGTGACGGGCGCCCCCGCATCACGCGTCGCGCTGTCGTGGCGGGAGGAGGCCACCACCGACCTGGTGGAGGACTTCATCGGGATCGTCCGGGGCCGGACCGTCAACAGCACGCGCGGTCGCGCCGGGGCTCCGGCGGACGCCAAGGCGAAGGACAAGCGTCCGGAGAAGGGCGGCGGCGCACGCCAGAAGCCCGCCGGAGCCAAGACGGCCGGCAAGACGTCGGGCAAGACCACCCGAAGCCGTTCCGGCGGCGCCGCCGGAACGGCCAAGCGCGGAAAGCCCCGCCGCCGGTCGTAGCCTCCGCCCGCCCGCCACAGGGCCACGACGGCACCCCGGCACCGGGACCTCGGCCCCGGCATCCCGGCACCACCCCGGCCCCCGTACGCACGCGCGGGAAGTACGCGGCCCGGGGCCGGCCTCGCAGATGCCCCGCGAGCCCTGACGAGGGAAGCGGCGGCACGCGGCACCTGGCATTCACCTCGGGTGTACCCGGGCCTCGTCTGCCGATCGGATGCGGGTCGCCCGGCTCGGCGGTAATGGCTGTCGGCCCGTGACGGGAACTCCGGGCCCGCGCATCCGCGCGCCGCGTGACACACCCGGAGGACGCGTGCCCCCTGCTGCCGAGACCGTGCCCGTCCCGAGCCGGGGCACGCGGACCGTGGGCGACCCGCCCGGCAGGGCGTCCGGCGAGCCGCCCGGTGGCCCACGGTCCCGGACGGCCCGAGCCCGCCGCAGCGTCCGTCTGCGAGCGGCCGCCCTCGCGGCCCTGCTCACCTGCCTCGTCTTCTGCCTCGGCGGGGCCCTGGCCGGCAGCCTTCCCTTCGGGGCCACCACCCGCAACACCGTCGACCTCGGCCAGCAGTACCTCCCGTTCCACGCCTACTGGCGCAGGCTCCTGCTCGGCGAGGCCGAGGGCGATCTGTTCCTGAACTGGAGCTCCGGCTTCGGCTCGAACTTCCTCGGCGACTACGGCACCTATCTCTCCAGCCCGTTCGACCTGATGGTCGTCCTGTTCCCGGCGGCCCGGATCGAACTGGCCCTCTACGTCATCACCGCCGCCAAGATCACCGCCGCGGGTGCGGCGATGGCGGTCCTGCTGCTGCGGCTGCGCCGCGGCCCCTGGCCGGTGGCCGCCGTGCTGGGAACGGCGTACGCCCTCTGCGGCTGGACGCTGAACTTCGCCGCCACCGTGCCGATGTGGCTGGACGGACTTCTGGCCTTCCCCCTGCTGTGCCTGGTGGGCGAATGGGCCCGCGCCGGGCGGCGCCCGGTCCTCGGCCCGCTCGTCGTGGCCCTCGCGTGGTACGCCAACTTCTACACCGCCTACATGGCGACCGTCGGCGCGGCCGTCGTCCTCGCCGTCCGGCTGCTCACCGCCGACGACACCGGGCGCCGGCGCCTCGCCGGACTGCTGCGCGCCGCCCGCGGGGTGCTGGTGGGCATGGGCCTCGCGACCCCGCTCGTCCTGGTGATCTTCATGGCCACCCGGGTCGCCGACCCGACGCCGGAGGTGACCTTCACCCCCGTCACCTGGACGGAGGTGTTCGCCCGGCTGCTGCCGGCGACGGCCAGCGTCGCGTCCCCGGCCCTCTTCATCGGCACCCCGGCCCTCGCGCTGGCCCTGACGCTGCCCTTCAACCGCGTCCTCGCCCCTCGGGTCCGCATCGCCTGGACGGCCGCGATCTGCCTGGTGGCCCTGTCGATGCAGTGGGGCCCCACCCACCTCCTGTGGCACGCCGGCGCCTCCCCCAACGGAATTCCCTACCGTCAGTCCTTCGTCCTCTGCGGCCTTCTGCTGATCGCGGCCTGGCTCTCCACGGCCCGGGGCCTGCCCCGCCCGCCCGCCTTGCTCGGCGCCGGAACCCTGCTCGCCGCGGCGGCCTTCGCGGCCCGGGGGAGCGTGGTCATCGACCGGTGGACCTATCCGGTGTTCGGCGCCGCCCTGGCAGCCGCCGCGCTCGCCGCCGCGGCCGTGCTCGCCGCCCGGCGGTACGGCGTCGGCGCTCGCGTCCTGCCGGCCCTGGCCGTCGGCCTGCTCGTCCTCGCCCAGGCCGGCGAGACCGCGATCACCGGCGGCAGGGTCGAGCGGCAGCAGCTGCGCAAGGTCTCCTGGGCGCCACCCCTCGGCCCCTGGCACACGGACATGGCACGGGCGACGGAGGCGGCGAACGCCTGGCCGCGGTACCGCACGGATCCCGGTGAGGTGCCGGGCGGCAATGACGTCCTCCTCGTCGGAGGGCAGGGCGCCGATTACTACAGCAGCCTGACGGCGGACGTCTCCTCCCGGACGCTCGCCTCCCTCGGCTTCGGCTCCTACGCCAAGGGGCGCCACCCGGTCAGCCTGGACAACCCGGTGACCGACGCGATCTTCTCGATCGGCACCCGGATGCGCTCGGCACCCACCGGGCCCGTCCGGACCGACAGGCCGCCCCGGGCCGCGATCAGCAGCACCGACACGCCCGTACCGCCCCTGGTCACCGTCCACGACGACGAAGGGCCCGCGCCGTCCGGACCGGACCGCGCCTCCTCCTCCCGCACCGACCCCACCGGCGGCGACGCGTCCGCCGACGGCGTCTCGGCCTTCGCCCGCCAGGAGTCGCTGCTGGGCGCCGACGTGTACGACGAGCCGGCCGCTGTCCGGCGGGCGGGCCCGAGCGGTACGGAGGAGGGCCGGCTCACCCTCACGGCCACCTGCCCCGCCGGCTCGCAGCTCTGGTTCTGGGCGCCTCGTCACCGGGGCACGGCGGCCCTCGCCGGGCATCCGCCCGTGGCCTTCGCCGGCAAGCTCCCGTCCGTCCTCGCCCCCGTGCGGCCGCTCGGCACCGTCCCCCCGTCCGGTGCGGTGCGGATCGAGGTGCGGGCCGCTCCCGGGACGCCGGCACTGCCGTCGCGGCCGGTCGGCTGTCTCGTCCCGGACCGGCTGGCCACCGCCGTTCGGCACCTGACCGCGACCGGTGCGACCGCGGTGCGGGCCACCGGCCACTCGCTCACCGCCGAACTGCCTGCCGGAAGCACCGGGACCGCCGTCGTCGCCGTGCCGCGCATCTCCGGCTGGCGGTGCGCGGCGGGCGACGCGGAGCTCGCGCCCGCCCGCAGCCGCGGGGGCCTGATCGCCGTACCGCTCGACGGCACGGCCACCTCGATCCACTGCTCCTTCCGGCCACCGGGGCTGCGTGGCGGCGGCGCGATCGGTGCCGTCGCCCTCGTGTGCCTGCTGGCGATCGGATTCCGGCACCGGTTTCTCGGCAGGACGAGAAGAGTTCATCCGGAATGCACATCGGCCTCGTCCGACCGGAATTGAGCGTCGCTACGCTGCCGCCTGATCGTCCCCTCCCACGAGGCGACGGTGTTCCGCCCGCAGTCACCGTGCGGGACACCGTCCTGCGAACGCCGGGAGGGGACGCCGAATCGTCGCCCTGTGTGAGTGTTGGGATCCCGAGTGCCGAAACTGTCCGTCATCGTGCCGCTCCACAACGTCGGGATCTACGCCCCCGACACCATGCGCAGCCTCGCAGCCAACGCGGACCCGGAATTCGAGTTCCTGCTGATCGACGACTGTTCGACGGACGACACGCCGTATGTTCTCGACCGCTGGAAGAGCCGGATTCCGCATACCACCGTCATTCGCCACGAGACCAATCTCGGCGTGGCGCAGGCACGCAACACCGGCCTGGACGCGGCGACCGGCGACTACGTGACCTTCCTCGACGGCGACGACTGGTACGCCCCCGGACACCTGCGCGCCATGGTCGACGGCATCGAGGCGCTGGGCTGCGACTTCGCCCGTACCGACCACGTCCAGTCGACCGGCACGTCCCGCAGCGTCCGCTACGCGCCGGCCAAGCGGCGGGACACGGTGATGGACCCGCGCGACGGCATCGCCCCGGCGAACATGGTGACGATGGTGGACTATCCCTTCGTCCCGTTCGGTATTTACGCCGGACATCTCTTCGCTGACGGCGCCTCACGTTTCGAGACGACCCTGCGCACCGCCGAGGACCGGTTGTGGATCTGGCGGCTCCACCTGAAAGCGACGTCCTACGCCGCGCTCAGCACGCACGGAGTCTTCTACCGCCGGGGAGTCACCACCTCTCTGACGCAGATCACCGACAACCGGCAGCTCGACTTCATCCCCTCCTACGATCTGCTGCTCGAGGAAGTCTCCCGGGACGCCGAGGCGGACCGCTTTCTCCCGAAAGCGGTCCGCACTTACTGCGCCATGATCGCCTTTCATATGGGAAAGGCCGACCAGTACGAATCCGCGGTCACCAGACGACTCAAGCGGAACGTGACGGACGCTCTGCGCCGCATGCCCCAGCAGGTGCTCGACGAGACCCTGGCGACGATGGACACCGCGCGCAGCACCCTGCTCCGCGGACTGCGCGCCACCGGAAGGACCGCCTGACCATGCAGACGCGCACACCCGGGACGCCCGGCGCCGACCGGCCCGTCCAGATCTTCCAGGTGTCGACGCTGTACGGCGCCGCCACCGTCGCCGCCGCTCTCGACGCCGGGCGCTTCGGCGCCCCCGACGACGCCCGGCGGCTCCTGCTCGTGTCGAACAACGCGGAGATCCCGGAGACCGCCCTTCGGCTGGAGGAGATGACCGGCTACGACCGGATCGCCGCCCGCTTCGACGGCACGATCGACTGGAACGAAGCGATCCGCCCCCACCACCCCGGCACCTGGGCGCCCCGTCCCGAAGAGGTCCCCTTGTGGCAGCGGGTGTTCCGTACCGCCTGGGGGCTCGGCGGCGTCCCGGTCCACCTCGTCGTCGAGTCCATCCAGGTCAATCCGGCCAAGGCGCTCGCCGCCGTCTTCGCCGAGAGCGGTGTGGACGTCTACGCGGACGGTCTGATGAGCTACGGACCCACCCGCGACGAACTCCCGCAGTCGATCGGCTGCCGTGTCCGGCGACTGCTCCACCTCGACCTCGTGCCGGGCCTGCGCCCCCTGCTGCTCGCCGAGACCGGAGTCGAGCCCGAGCTGGTGCCCGACGACGCCTTCCGCGCGGTGCTCGCGGAGATCGCCGCGGCGGCCGACGGCGACCGGCTGGTGGCCGCGGCGGCCGAGGCCGCGCCGACCGCCGTGCTGCTCGGCCAGTACCTCGCAGCCCTCGGCATCCTCACCCCGGACGAGGAGGAGGACCTGCACGTCCGCATGGTCCGGGGCGCCGCGGCCGCCGGGCACCGGTCGATCGTCTTCAAACCGCACCCGACGGCCCCCGCCCGCTACTCCCTGGCCCTGCGCCAGGCCGCCGAGCACGCCGGCGTGCGGCTCACCGTCCTGGACGGTCCGCTGCTCGCCGAGACCTTCTACGAGCGCTGCCGGCCCCGCCTCGTCGTGGGCTGCTTCTCCACGGCGATGCTCACCGCCGCCGTCTACTTCGACGTCCCCCTCGCCCGGGTCGGTACGGGCACGGTCCTGGAGAGGCTCACCCCGTACGAGAACAGCAACCGCGTGCCGCTGACCGTCGTGGACCACGTCGTGCCCGACCTGGAGACCGGCGCCGCCCCCGCCGTGCCCGGCCCGGCGCCGGACACCCTGGGACCGCTCGTCAGGGCCGTCGGATACTGCATGCAGCCGCGGCTGCACCCCGGGCTGCGCGACGAGACAGCGGCGCTGCTCACGGACGGCGGGCTCACCGAGCGGTACGTCCGGCGGGAGCGGCTGACCGAGCTGGGCCTGCCGGGCGGCGACCCGCGGCGGCACGCGTCGCGGCTGCGGCGCTGACCGGTCCGCGGCGGAATCTGAGCCGCGGGCCCACCTCCCGTGGGGTCAGCCACCCGTCGAGTGGACGATCGTGAAGACGGCGCCCTCCGGGTCCGCCACCTCGGCGAGGCGCCCGGCCGCCCCGTCGCCCGGCGGCCGCAGGACACGACCGCCCAGCTCCGAGACCAGCGCGGCGGCGGCGTCGGTGTCGGCCACCTCGAAGTACGTCATCCAGTGCGCGCCCCGGTCCCGGGGCAGTCCGCCGCCGAGCCCGTGCACGGCCGCGACCGGGCGGCCCTGCCGACGGAGGGTCAGGGAGTCGGGTTCGTCGGAGACGGACGGCTCGATGTCGTAGCCGAAGACCGTGCGGTAGAACTTCCCCACCGTGGACGTCTCGTAGGTCAACAGCTCGTTCCAGACCGGGGTGCCGGGCCGGCCGGCGGTCGTCGTGCCGGTGTGCAGTCCGGCCTGCCATACCCCGAAGACCGCGCCGGCCGGGTCCGAGCAGATCACCAGACGACCGGCCTCGCCCGCGTCGAGCGGGCCGACCGCGACCGTCCCGCCGCAGCAGCGGATGGACTCCGCCGTCTCGTCGGCGTCGTCCGACGCCAGATAGGTGGTCCAGGCGACCGGCAGGTGCCGGTCGGGAGGCAGCTGGCCGATACCCGCCACCTCCCTGCCGTCGAGCAGCGCACGCACGTACGGGCCGAGCTGCTGCGGGCCGGGGACGAACTCCCAGCCGAAGAGGGCGTTGTAGAACTCCTGTGTCGCGTCAAGCCCGTGCACCATCAAGCTCACCCAACAGGGTGTACCGGGTGTGTGCCGGGTCGCCTCGGTCATCGTCACTCTCTCCTCGGACCATCGTCGTGGCCGTGCGGGGGGACAAGGTGTCCGGGCGAGCTCGTACGGGGCCGCAGGGCCCCGGGCACGGGGTCCGTAGCGGTTCCGTGCCTGCCGGCCGCCTGCCGTCTTCGCGCCTCGCTCGCGCGCCCCGTGCAGATGCTCGCACCACCGGGCGCGGCCCGCGCCCCGGCCGCGCCGGGTTTGGCGCGATCCCGCAGGAGGATGCCTGGTTCGTCGTTTCCGCTTCGTGTGCCGTCCCTGGGCCATCCGTGTCGCCGTCACGGTTGCGCGAGGATGGCACCCATGAAGCCCATCATCTCCGCAAGCGAACTCGTGAGCGAGTCGGTCGGGGCCCGGCCCCCCGTCCTGTTGGACGTCCGCTGGCAGCTGGGCGGGCCGCCCGGACTGCCCGCGTACGAGGCCGGCCATCTCCCGGGAGCGGTCTACGTCGACCTGGACGCCGACCTGGCGGGACCGCCCGGGACCGGCGGCCGGCATCCGTTGCCGGACCTGGAGGCCTTCGGCGCGGCCATGCGCCGGGCGGGCGTCTCGGCGGACACCCCGGTGGTGGTCTACGACGGCGGCCTCGGGTGGGGCGCGGCCCGTGCGTGGTGGCTGCTGCGCTGGACCGGCCACCCGGACGTGCGGGTGCTGGACGGCGGGCTCGCGGCGTGGACGGGGGAGCTGTCCCGCCGGACACCGGCGCCGGAGCCGGGGGACTTCGTGCCGGTCCCGGGCGCGGATGGTCTGCTCGACGCGGACGGCGCGGCGGCGCTGGCCCGTTCGGGGCTGCTGCTCGACGCGCGGGCGGCGGAGCGCTACCGCGGGGAGGTGGAGCCGATCGACCCCGTCGGCGGGCACATCCCCGGCGCGGTCTCGGCTCCGACGACCGAGAACGTGGCCGAGGACGGGCGCTTCCTGCCGGCGAAGGAGCTGGCCGCCCGCTTCTCGGCCCTCGGCGCGACGGACGGCACCCCCGTCGGCGTCTACTGCGGCTCGGGCGTCTCCGGCGCCCACGAGGTCCTGGCCCTGGAGATCGCGGGCCTCCAGGCGGCCCTCTATGCCGGCTCCTGGTCGGAGTGGTCCGCCGACCCCACCCGCCCGGTCGCCAAGGGCCCGGACCCGCAGTAGGGTCCCGCGGGGCCGGGACGGCGGTGCCGTGGGCGAGGCGGGGCCGGTGGCAGGGTGTCCGGGGCCGCCTTCCGTGGGCCGGCCCGCGGCGGCCTTCGGGCCCGCGGTGCCTCCGCCGGGGCCGGGACGGCGGTGCCGTGGGCGAGGCGGGGGCGGTGTTCTCCCGCGGTACCTCCCGGGAAGCGGGGCCTGCGGTTCCTCCCGCGAGGCCGGGACCGCGGTGCCTTGGGCGGGGCGAGAGCGCGGCGCCCTCCCGCGGTGTCCCGCGAGGCCGGGTCAGCGGTGCGGTGGGCGAGGCTGCCCTTCCGCGAGGCCGGGCCCCGCCGTCGGCGGGACCGCCGAGGGGCGGCATGCGAGCGGCCCCCACCGCTGGTGGGGCCCGCTCGCATGGCCGTCAGTCCTGCTTCTTCCTCCGCGTGCCGAAGACGATCTCGTCCCAGCTCGGCACCGCCGCCCTTCGGCCCGGGCGGACGCCGTCCGCTTCGGCCTGGCGGTCGGTCGTGCCCGTCAGGCGGTCGCGGTGACCCGAGACCGCGCGCGGCATCAGCACGTCGGCGTAGGCCGAGCCCGCGCCGGCGGACGCGGCGGGGGCCGGAGGCTCCTCCGCGTCGGGCTCCTCGGCGATCTCGGTGTCCGCCGGTTCCGGCACGATCATGTCGCCCCGGAAGCTGGGCACCGCCTCCAGCAGGCTCGTCAGGGAGTCCCGCTCCTCTTCCGGCTCCGCAGCGGGAAGCGCGGCGGTGGGGCGTTCCAGCTGACGGTCCAGGGCACGGTCCAGCGGCCTGTCGCGGGGCAGCCGGGCGATCCTCGGTACGAACGGGAAGCTCGGCTCCGGAGCCGCGGCGATCGTGTCGTCCGTCTCACCGATGAGCGCGCGCGCCTCGTCGTCCACGGCCTGCACGAGCCGCCTGGGCGGGTCGTACGTCCAGCTCGCGGTGTGCACCTCGCCCGCCACGCGGTAGACGAGCAGGACCTCCCACGTGCCGTCGTCACGGCGCCAGGAGTCCCACTGCACGGTGTCCTTCTCGGCGCCACGCAGCAGCAGCCGCTCCTGCACCGCCTCGCCGAGCTGCGGGCCGGTGTTCTCACCGGGCCGGCGTACGGGAGTCTTGCGGGCCCGCTCGGCCATGAACGCGCGCTCCGCGAGCACCGGGCCCTCGAAGCGCCGTACGCGGTCGACCGGAATCCCGGCGAGCTGGGCGACTTCCTCCGCCGACGCGCCGGCACGTATGCGCGCCTGGATGTCACGGGGCCGGAGGTGGCTCTCCACCTCGATCTCGATCTGGCCGAGCCGCGCGCGGTCGTTGCGCACGGCGGCGCGCAGCCGCTCGTCGATCGGAAGCGTGTACTCCGTGCTGTCAGCAGCCTTCAGCACCAGTCGTGTGCCGTCGTTGGAGACGGCCACGACACGCAGTTCGGGCATGGGGACCTCCCGGGTGGTGCCTGCCGACGTCACGTGCGTCGCTGCTTCCGCTAGTCGAGTGTGGCCTGCCCGGGTGCAGCCTGCCACAACCTTGCCGAGTTGCCCGGCGTGTCGGGCATGGACCCTGGAACGCCGTTATGGCACGGTTACCCGTTTGCAACGCAGGGTGACCGGTGGTCACTCTGTGCATCGGGCGTCCGTGCGGTGCCACGGCGCCGCCGGTTCGAGTGCCGCCGTCGGCTCCCTCCCGTCGACCCGAGCGCCCACGTGGGAGCCCGGACCCAGGGCTCGCCACAGTACTCCATTCGGGCCACCTGGGTGGACCGGCACGCCGCCCAACTTCTCAGGAGGTACGGGAGTTGAGTCTCCGCGCTCACGGCGTTCACGTGGCGCTCTTCACAGAAAACCCAGAAACGGAACTATTCACTTCGCCCATTTGTCCTTTCTGGGTGCATCGTTGAACAGCCGAGCAGGCAAGGGCGGGTATGGATCAGGAGAAGAAGAGGCTCGACCTGAGCGTGGCTCAGGTCTCGGGCAGCGCGATCGCCGCCGTCGTGGCGGCCAAACTCGCCTCCACCCTCGGTGTGTACGGGACGATCCTGGGCGCCGGTGTGATCAGCGTCATCGCGACCTGCGGCGGTTCCCTCTTCCAGCACCTCTTCAAGCGGACGGGCGAACAGATACGGGTGGCGACCGTCCAGGCCGACCGCGGCCACCTCCCCGCCACCGTCGTCACGCCCGAGCCGCCGGACGAGACCGGTGCGCACCCCCGCGGCGGGTTCCGCGAGGAGTTCGGCGAGGCGACGACCCACGGCACCCGTGTCCGCGGGTGGAAGCGCTCCGCCATCGCTGCGGCCCTGGTCTTCCTCGTCTCCATGGGAGGCATCACCGCCTACGAACTGATCTCCGATCAGGACTTCGGCGGCACCCAGGGAAGAACCACCTTCGGCTCGGTCGTGCGGGGCGGCCAGGACTCGGTCCCGTCGGGTCCGTCCACCGACGCTCCCTCCACCTCCCGGCCCGGGACCGGACAGGAGCGGGACCACCGGCGGAGCCAGGACCCGAGTCCGGACCCCGGCAAGGGCCAGGGCCGAGGGGAGAGCGGCGGAGGCGGCGCGTCCCCGAACGCCGGGGCGAGCACCCCCGGTCCGGATCCGACCCCCTCGCCCTCGACCGGCGGTGACCCGGCGCCCACCCCGGCACCCTCCACGGACACGCCCGCCCCGGACCCGACGGGAAGCCCGTCCCCCGGCTCCCCGCCGGCCGGGTGACCTCAGTCGCCCAGGACCCGCCGCAGGTAGTCGTTGGCGAAGAGCCGGTCCGGGTCCAGCCGGTCGCGCAGCGCCGTGAACTCCGCGAAGCGCGGGTAGGCATCGGCGAGGTAGGCGGCGTCCCGGGTGTGCACCTTGCCCCAGTGCGGCCGCCCGCCGTGCGCCGTCATGATGCGCTCCACCGCGGTGAAGTAACCGCGGTGGGGCGTCCCCTTGTAGAGGTGGGCCGCGATGTAGACCGTCTCCCGGCCCGAGGCTGTGGAGAGCGTGATGTCGTCGGCGGGAGCCGTCCGGACCTCCACCGGGAAGCTCACCTTCAGCGGTGAGCGTTCGACCATCGCCTTCAGCTCGCGCAGCGCGGCGACCCCCGCCTCGCGCGGCAGGGCGTACTCCATCTCCAGGAAGCGCACCCGGCGCGGGGAGGTGAAGACCTTGTACGGGATGTCGGTGTACGTACGGGCCGACAGCGCACGGCTGGAGACCTTGGCCAGCGACGGGATGACCGGGGGCACCGCGCGGCCCAGGGAGCACGCCAGTTGGAAGACGCCGTTGGACAGCAGCTCGTCCTCGACCCAGCCGCCGATCCTCCCGGGCGGGGCGGCGGGGCCGGCACTGCGGTTGTTGCGCTTGGTGTTGCAGTTCTCGGTGTGCGGGAACCAGTAGAACTCGAAGTGCTCGTTCTCGGCGTGCAGCGCGTCGAACTCCGAGGTGACCCGGTCGAAGCTCATCGGCTCCTCGCGCGCGGTGAGCAGGAAGACCGGCTCCACCGCGAAGGTGATCGCCGTGATCACGCCGAGCGCGCCGAGCCCGAGCCGGGCGGCCGCGAAGACCTCGGGGTTCTCCTTCTCGGAGCAGGTCATCAGCCGCCCGTCGGCGGTGACCAGTTCCAGCTCCCGGATCTGCGCGGCGATGGAGGCCGAGTCGCGGCCGGTGCCGTGCGTACCGGTGGAGGTCGCCCCGGCGACCGTCTGCTCCATGATGTCGCCCATGTTCGTGAGCGACAGACCCTCGCGGGCCAGGGCGACGTTGAGCCGCTTGAGCGGAGTGCCCGACTCCACGGTGACGGTCATCGCCTCGCGGTCGATCCGCCGGATGCCGGCCAGGAGATGGGGCCGCACCAGCAGGCCGTCGGTCGCCGCGATCGCGGTGAAGGAGTGCCCGGTGCCGACCGTCTTCACCCGCAGCCCGTCGGCGGCCGCCTTCCGGACGGCGTCGGCGAGCTCCTCGGCCGAGGCGGGGCTCACCTCCCGTACGGGCCGGGAGGTGACGTTCCCCGCCCAGTTACGCCACGGACCGCTCGCCGTCCCGGTGATCGCCGTCCTGGTGCTCGCCCTCATCGTCCCGCTCACGCTGCCCCTCCCCAGTCGGCACCGGCCTGCGCAGCCGGCGGTACCCCAGGAGACCCACCACGACCGCGAGCGCGCCCGAGACCACGGGCACCACGTACGCCGCCTCCGCCCCCGACACGTCGACCACCCAGCCGGCGGCCGAGGAGCCGAGCGCCACACCGATCGCGAGCCCGGTCCCTGTCCAGGTCATGCCCTCGGTCAGTTTGGTGCGCGGTACGTGCGCTTCGACGAGGGCCATGGTGGTCACCATCGTCGGTGCGATGGACAGGCCCGCGACAAAGAGCGCCACGGCCAGCAACGGCAGGTTCCCGGCCAGTAGGAGGGGGATCATACTCACGGCCATCGCGCAGACGCCCAGCAGCCATCTGCGGGACGGCTCGCCCTTGAGGTGGAGCAGTCCGAAGACCGCGCCCGCCAGGCACGAACCGAGGGCGTACACGGCGAGGACGAGGCTGGCGGCGGCCTTGTGGCCCTGCTCCTCGGCGAAGGCCACCGTCACCACGTCGACGGAACCGAAGATCGCGCCGGTGGCGACGAAGGCGAGCGCCAGGATCTGCAGACCGGGGGAGCGCAGGGCGGAGCCGCTGCCGTGCTCCTCGCGAGGGTGCGGCCGGGGCTCGGTGGCGTGCTGCGCGGTCAGCCAGAAGACGCCGACCGCGAGGAAGGCGGCGGCGAACAGCGGACCGGCCTCGGGGAACCAGATGGTCGACAGGCCGATGGAGATGATCGGGCCGAAGATGAAGCACACCTCGTCGACGATCGACTCCCAGGAGTACGCGGTGTGCAGCTCCCGGGCCGAGCCGCGGTAGATCTCCGCCCACCGGGCCCGGGTCATGGCGCCGACGCTGGGCACGCAGCCGACGAGCGCGGTGAAGGCGAAGAGCGTCCAGTCCGGGGCCTGCTGCTGGACGCAGAGCAGGAGGCCGGCGCAGGCTGCCAGCGACAGGAGGGTCGCCGGGCGCAGGACCCGGCGCTGGCCGTGCCGGTCCACCAGCCGCGAGACCTGCGGGCCCATCACCGCGGCGGACATCGCGAGCGTCGCCGAGAGCGCGCCGGCCAGGCCGTACCTCCCGGTGACCTGGGAGATCATGGTGACCACGCCGATACCCATCATGGACAGCGGCATCCGGCCGAGGAAACCGGCGACCGAGAACGCCTTGGTGCCGGGTGCCGCGAAGATCGCGCGATAGGGACTGGGCAAGGGGATCTCCGGCATCGGCTCGGTACGCGTCGTCCAACACGTGTAATTAATAGCTAAAGCCTACGGTGTTGAACTGGTTCGGGCAGCCATCTTTTTCGGCCGGGCCGCGCCGCCTGCTGTCAGCGGCGGATGGGAGGATCGGTGCCATGTCCGATCAGCACGATCCCGCCCCGTACGACGCCCTGCTGCTGCTCTCCTTCGGCGGCCCCGAGGGGCCGGACGACGTGGTCCCCTTCCTGGAGAACGTGACCCGCGGCCGAGGCATCCCGAAGGAACGGCTGAAGGAGGTGGGGCAGCACTACTTCCTCTTCGGCGGCGTCAGCCCGATCAACGACCAGAACCGCGCCCTGCTCGACGCCCTGCGGACCGACTTCGGCCGCGCCGGCCTCGACCTGCCGGTCTACTGGGGCAACCGGAACTGGGCGCCGTACCTCACCGACACCCTGCGGGAGATGATCACCGACGGCCGGCGCCACATCGCCGTCCTCGCCACCAGTGCTTACGCCTCCTACTCCGGCTGCCGGCAGTACCGCGAGAACCTCGCCGACGCGCTCGCCACGCTGGAGGCGGAAGGACTGCCGCTGCCCCGCGTCGACAAGCTCCGGCACTACTTCAACCATCCCGGCTTCATCGGCCCGATGGTCGAGGGCGTGCTCGCCTCCCTGGGCGAGCTCGACGAGTCCGTACGCGCCGGCGCGCACCTCGCCTTCACCACGCACTCCATCCCGGAGTCGGCCGCGGACACCTCCGGTCCGGCCGGCGAGCACGGCGAGGGCGGGGCCTATGTGCGCCAGCACCTCGACGTGGCCCGGGTGATCGTCGAGGCCGTCCGGGAGGAGACCGGCGTCGCGTACCCCTGGCGGCTCGTCTACCAGTCCCGCAGCGGCGCCCCGCACATCCCCTGGCTGGAGCCCGACATCTGCGACCACCTGGAGGAACTGCACGGCTTCGGTGTCCCGGCGGCCGTGATGGTCCCGATCGGCTTCGTCTCGGACCACATGGAAGTCCTGTACGACCTCGACACCGAGGCCACCGCCAAGGCCGCCGAGCTGGGGCTCCCGGTGCGGCGCTCCGCGACCGTCGGGGCGGACCCCCGGTTCGCCGCGGCCGTCCGCGACCTCGTCCTGGAGCGCGCGGCGCGCGAGCGCGGTGTCCGGGCCGAGCGCTGTGCCCTGGGGGCCCTCGGCCCGTCCCACGACCTCTGCCCGATCGGCTGCTGCCCCGCGCGCGCGGAGCGGCCGGCGGCGGCCGGTGCCGACAGCCCGTACGCGTAAGGAGTTCTTGTGACCCAGCCTGTGACCGACCCCCTGCGGACCGAACTGCTCGACCTCGCCCTGGAGGCGGCGCGGCGGGCCGGCGCGCTGCTGCGGGACGGCCGGCCGGACGACCTGGCCGTGGCCAGGACCAAGTCCAGCCCGATCGACGTGGTCACCGAGATGGACATCGCCGCCGAGAAGCTGATCACCGGCTTCCTGGCCGAGCACCGCCCGGGCGACGGCTTCCTCGGCGAGGAGGGCGCCGCGAGCCCGGGCTCCAGCGGCGTCCGCTGGGTGATCGACCCGCTGGACGGCACCGTGAACTATCTCTACGGCCTGCCGACCTGGTCCGTCTCCATCGCCGCCGAGCGGGACGGCGAGACCGTCGTCGGCGTCGTCGCGGCCCCGATGCGCCGCGAGACGTACCGGGCGGTCCTCGGCGGCGGCGCCCACGTCACGGGTCCGGACGTCGGCGAGCGCCGGCTCTCCTGCCGCCCCGCCGCCCCGCTGGACCAGGCCCTGGTGTCCACCGGCTTCGCCTACGTCCAGGCGGTCCGCTCGCACCAGGCCGACGTCGCCCAGCGCCTCATCCCGCGCGTGCGCGACATCCGCCGGGGCGGCTCCGCCGCGATCGACCTCTGCGACGTGGCCGCGGGCCGCCTCGACGCCTACTACGAGCGCGGGCTGAACCCGTGGGACCTCGCGGCGGGGGACCTCATCGCCCGGGAAGCGGGCGCGGTGACCGGTGGACGCCCCGGTGAGGCCGCGTCGGGCGCTCTGGCGATCGCGGCCTCACCCGGTGTCTTCCAGCCCCTCCAGGGGCTTCTGGAGGAGTTCGGGGCCTGGCACGACTGAACCCGGACGGTGCCACACGCGAAGGGGCCCCGGTGTCGGCGACACCGGGGCCCCTTCGCGCCCTGGGGTTCAGGCCACTGCCGGGGTCAGACGCTGGCGGCGCCGACCTCCACGCCGTGTTCGGCGGCCAGACGGTGCAGGTCTTCGAGCTCAGCCTGCTCGACGTCCGCGAGGAAGTCGTCGCCCGTCTCGCGAGCCCGTGTGAGGTCGGTCTGCGCCGTCCTGATGCGCTGCAGCAGTCCTGCGGTGAAAGCGTCCATCGTGCGCCCCCTCGTCATGGGTCGGTGGCACGGGGGTGTGCCGAGGGTGGGTCGATCACACGCTGCCACCTCTGGGGGACAGAGCGGCCTGTGGCGTGCCACATACAGGGCGTGATCGCGGGGTGTGCAGACGTCCTCCCCACGCCGGTCCTCACAGAAACCTCAACTGGCCCGTGATTCAGGTGAATTCTCGGCGCGCCTCGCGCCCGCCCTCTCCGCGCCCCCGCGTGCCCGCCCCCTCCGCGCCTCGCACCCCTCCGCGCCACGCGGGCCGGCCTTCACCCGCCGCCGGGCGCCGCCCGGCCCCCGCCCAGGCGTCGCCGGATCCCGGCCGTACGCCGCCTTACAGCCGGTTTACGCGCGTCCGGGGCAGGATGGACACCCACAGCCCACGCTCATGAACCGCTCTGCCCGCGTCGCGGACCAGGGCCGGCAGGAAGGAATGCGACGTGCGCGTACTCGTCGTCGAGGACGAGCAGCTGCTCGCCGATGCGGTGGCCACCGGACTGCGCCGGGAGGCCATGGCCGTCGACGTCGTGTACGACGGCGCCGCCGCCCTGGAGCGCGTCGGGGTGAACGACTACGACGTGGTCGTCCTCGACCGCGACCTCCCGCTCGTCCACGGGGACGACGTCTGCCGGAAGATCGTCGAGCTCGGCATGCCCACCCGGGTCCTGATGCTCACCGCCTCCGGCGACGTCAGCGACCGTGTCGAGGGCCTGGAGCTGGGGGCCGACGACTACCTCCCCAAGCCCTTCGCCTTCACCGAGCTGACCGCGCGGGTCCGGGCCCTCGGCCGGCGCACGACCGTCCCGCTCCCGCCCGTCCTGGAGCGCGCGGGCATCAAGCTCGACCCGAACCGCCGCGAGGTCTTCCGCGACGGCAAGGAGGTCCAGCTCGCACCCAAGGAGTTCGCCGTCCTGGAGGTCCTCATGCGCAGCGAGGGCGCGGTCGTCTCGGCCGAGCAGCTCCTGGAGAAGGCGTGGGACGAGAACACCGACCCGTTCACCAACGTCGTACGGGTGACGGTGATGACCCTGCGCCGCAAGCTCGGCGAACCGCCGGTCATCGTCACGGTCCCCGGCTCCGGATACCGGATCTGACCCCGTGGCCGCGACCCCGGCGCCGCCTCAGGCGCCCCCGAAGCCGACCTGGGACCCCCGGGACCCCGTCAGGCCCCTGCTGCGTCCGACCATCCGGATAAGGCTCACGCTGCTGTACGGCGGGATGTTCCTGATCGCCGGCATCCTGCTGCTGTCGATCATCTACCTCCTTGCCGCGCAGGCGCTGCACATCGGCAGCGAGCTGCCGTTCAAGATCGTGCAGGGCAAGGTCACCAGCGAGGTCTGCAACTTCCCGAACGACGCCCCGGCCACCGAGTTCAACGCGGCGATGAACTCCTGCGTCAACGAACAGCGCCAGCACGCCCTGGACGACCTCCTGCGCCGCTCTCTCTTCGCCCTCCTCGGCCTGAGCATCATCGCCTTCGCCTTCGGCTACGCCATGGCGGGCCGCGTCCTGTCGCCGCTCGGCCGGATCACCCGGACGGCCCGCCAGGTCGCCGGATCG
Organism: Streptomyces sp. NPDC053755; assembly: GCF_040677675.1. Lineage (NCBI taxonomy): Bacteria > Bacillati > Actinomycetota > Actinomycetes > Kitasatosporales > Streptomycetaceae > Streptomyces > Streptomyces sp. NPDC053755. The sequence continues at coordinate 144,577 of NZ_JBFASK010000002.1, forward strand.
GACCTGGCCCGGCGGATCGAGCTGGACGGTCCCGACGACGAGCTGAAGGAGCTGGCCGACACCTTCGACGAGATGCTGGAACGCCTGGAGCGGGCCTTCACCGCCCAGCAGCGGTTCGTGGCGAACGCCTCGCACGAGCTGCGCACGCCGCTGGCGATCAACCGCACCCTCCTGGAGGTCCACCTCTCAGACCCCGGTGCCCCTGTGGAGCTCCAGCAGCTCGGCAAGACCCTGCTCGCCACCAACGAGCGCAGCGAGCAGCTGGTCGAGGGCCTGCTGCTGCTCGCCCGCAGCGACAACCAGATCATCGAGCGCAAGCCCGTCGACCTGGCCGAGGTCGCGTCGCGCGCCGTCGACCAGGTGCACGCGGAGGCCGAGGCCAAGGGCGTGGAGTTCCGCGGCGAGCGTGCGGCGGCCGTCGTGCAGGGCAACGGCGTCCTGCTGGAGCGGATCGCGCTGAACCTCGTCCAGAACGCCGTCCGGTACAACGTGCCACAGGACGGCTGGGTGGAGGTCACCACCGAGACCCAGCACGGTCAGGCGGTCCTGGTGGTCTCGAACACGGGGCCGGTCGTTCCCGCGTACGAGATCGACAATCTTTTCGAGCCCTTCCGGCGCCTCCGGCAGGAGCGGACGGGAAGCGACAAGGGAGTCGGCCTCGGCCTGTCGATCGCCCGGTCGGTCGCGCGGGCCCACGGCGGCCGTATCATCGCGGAGCCTCGTGAAGGCGGTGGTCTCGTGATGCGCGTCACTCTCCCGATCTGACACACTTCGTGTACCCGCCGCTTCGTTCGCTGTGCGCGGAATTCTCGGAGCCCGGCCGTGAGACGCCCCTGTGTGATCGATCACAGGAACGTACAGCCGTCCCTCCACTCTCCGTGATCGGGAATTCCCTCGGAAAACCGGGAAAAGTCCGGGTTTCCGGGGTCATCGATGACGGGAAGTACACGGGGTGGCGCCCGTGAAGGACGGCAGGTGGACCGTGTACGGTCCCGTTCGCCACCCAAACCCGATCACTCGTGAGAGAGCGGATTGGGTGTCGATTGAGTAACAGACCTTGATGTGAGGCAAAATCTCCGCCTCGGGTCGGGCACAAGTCCGGCCTCTCACGCGTTACGTGCGCTGGAGACACCGCAACCACCCAGAGGGGGAGAGCGACATGGCAACGGATTACGACACCCCACGCAAGACCGACGACGACGTCGATTCGGACAGCCTTGAGGAACTGAAGGCCCGCCGGAACGACAAGTCGACCTCGACGGTCGACGTCGACGAGTTCGAGGCCGCCGAAGGCCTGGAACTGCCCGGCGCGGACCTCTCGAACGAGGAGCTCGCCGTCCGGGTCCTGCCCAAGCAGGCCGACGAGTTCACCTGCATGAGCTGCTTCCTCGTGCACCACCGCAGCCAGCTGGCTCGAGAGAAGAACGGCCAGCCGATCTGCCGCGACTGCGACTGAGATCGGCCGGCCGTGGCAGGCGACACACCGTCCCGGAAGCGACGCTTCCGGCTTCATGGGAAGCCGGAGGCGGATCAGGGCGGCTCACGCCGGGCGGAGGGTGCCCAGCACGCACCCGACGCCGAGAACACCGCCCTCCTGCCCTCCCTCGGCGCACGTGACGACGAGCGAGGCCCCCAGGCCTCGCTCGAAGCTGCCCCGGTGCCGGTGGAGCGGGAGGAGCCGCGCCGAAGGCGTCTCGACGCCGTCAAACGCGTGGCCAATCCGGCGCGCGTCCAGCTGGACCGCATCAAACTCGACCGCGCGCGGATCGACGCCGTCAAACGCGGCGTGAAGCGCGGCGGCGAGAGCGCCAGGACCGGGATCGGCTACCTCGCCGACCGGGTCATCGACATCGCTCCACGCGTACCCGTACGGGACCTGGCGACCCTGCGCCGCCACTTCCCGGGGCTCGGCCCCGAACAGATCGCCGACAAGCTCGTCGCGGGCGCGGCCAACGCCAGCTCGACCGTCGGCGCGGGCATCGGCGCCGCCGCCATGCTTCCCGTACCCCCCGCGATGCCGGCGGAGCTGGCCGCGGAGATCACCGGAGTCGCGGCGATCGAGCTGAAGCTCATCGCGGAGCTTCACGAGGTGTACGGGCTGCGACCGCCCGGCACCCTCACGCAGCGGTCGACCGCCTATCTGACCTCCTGGGCGGAGGAACGCGGCATCGACCCCACCAAGCCCACCACCGTCAACGCCGCGCTCGGCGGTCAGCTCAAGCGCGAACTCCGCCAGCAGATCACCAAGCGCATGGTGCGCAATCTGCCCAACCTGGCTCCGTTCATGGTGGGCGCGGCCGTCGGCGCGGTGATGAACCGGCGCGACACCAAGAAGCTCGCCGCACACGTCCGCAAGGACCTCCAGCGCCGCCAGGTCCCCTGGGACGCCCTGGGCGCGCTGCCCCCGCTGGAGCAGCCCGAGAATCCCGAGGAGATCGGCTTCTAGGCCTCCGTGCCCCGCGCCGCCCCGGCCGGCGCGTCCTCGCCGCCCGCCGCCTCCGCGCCCTGCTGCCGGCCGATCCGCTCGCGTACCGCCTCCAGGGCGGCGACCAGGCCCTGCGGGTCACGGGTGGAGACGTAGACGTACGGCGTCGGGTCCGCCGGGTCGGTGACCTCGACGCGGACCGCGCCCGGGACGTAGCTGCGCAGCAGCATGAAGGCCCGGGGGTCGGCCTTGAACGTCCGCCACGCGCGCGCCTCCTCGGCGTCCAGCGCCTCGGGCGTGCCCAGCGCCGACACCGGGATGCGGGCGTCGCCCGCGACCAGCGAATCGGCCACGACCCGGATGCGGGCGGAGCCGTACGAGGAGACCGTCACGGCGGCCAGCGCCGCCGCCGCGATCAGCCCGACGAGCGTCGCGACCGTGCCGAGGGGGAAGGTCACCAGACCGCCGGAGAGACCCAGCAGGGCCACGATCACCCACCAGGAGCGGGGAGCGGTCAGACGTTCGTCGAAACCCGGCGCGGAGGACGGTGCGGAAGGCTGCATACGTCCTAGCTTGGCACGGCGCGACCCGCCCCCATCCGCGCGGGTAAGGTCTGCGGCTGTGACTGCAACATCTGCCGCCCTCACCCCGCCGGCCGACGCCATACCGCCGGTACGCCACCCCGACGCGCCCGCCCCCGGCGAGCTGCTCGGCGCGCACTACGAGCACTGCTTCGGGTGCGGCGGCGGGCAGCCCCACGGCCTCCACCTCGCGGCCAGGGCCGGCGACGGCGTGACCGTCACCGCGGAGTTCACCGTGACCCCCGACCACCAGGGCGCCCCCGGCCTGGCGCACGGCGGCGTCCTCGCCACCGCGCTCGACGAGACCCTGGGCTCCCTGAACTGGCTGCTCCGGGTCATCGCCGTCACCGGCCGGCTGGAGACCGACTTCGCGCGGCCCGTCCCGGTCGGCACGGTGCTGCACCTGGAGGCCGAGGTCACCGCCGTGCACGGGCGCAAGATCTACTCGACCGCCACCGGCCGGATCGGCGGGCCCGACGGCCCCGTCGCGGTCCGCGCCGACGCCCTCTTCATAGAGGTCAAGGTCGACCACTTCATCGACAACGGACGCCCGGAGGAGATCCGGGCGGCCATGTCCGACCCCGACCAGGTCCGGCGCGCCCGCGCCTTCGAGGTGAACCCCTGATGCGTAACCCTGTCGACGTACTCATCCGGCGCGTGGACCCGGACGTGCCGATCCCGGCCTACGGCCACCCCGGCGACGCCGGAGTGGATCTCGTGACCACCGAGGCGGCCGTCCTGCCCCCCGGGGAGCGGGTCGTGCTCCCCACCGGGATCTCCATCGCGCTGCCCGACGGCTACGCCGCCTTCGTGCACCCGCGCTCCGGTCTGGCCGCACGGCTGGGTATCGCCCTGGTGAATGCCCCGGGGACGGTGGATGCCGGGTACCGTGGAGAGATCAAGGTGATCGTGGTCAATCTGGACCCGCGTGAGAGCGTGCGGTTCGAGCGGCTCGACCGGATTGCCCAACTTGTCGTCCAGCAGGTCGAGAAGGTGCGCTTCCACGAGGTCGCGGAGCTTCCCGGCTCTGCGCGGGCCGAGGGGGGCTTCGGGTCCACCGGCGGTCATGCCGCCGTGGACGGCACAACGGGTGGGAATCGATACGCTTCGGTCGTATCCGACCGGGAAGGACAGTGACGTGTTCGGACGTCGCAAGAAGAGCGGTTCCGCTGAGGACGCAGCGGGCGAGGCCGAGCAGGTCGTCGACGAGGTCGAAACCCGTGACGGCACGGACGCGGCCGGGCGGCCGCGTCGCATGAATCTTCCGCCGGCTCCCCGGCCCGACGGGCCGTGGGACATCTCCGAGGTCTCCAAGCCGGAGGACGGCCGGGTGGACCTCGGGGGCATCTTCGTGCCCGGAGTCGAGGGCATGGAGCTGCGTGTGGAGGTGGCGGGCGACGCGATCGTCGCGGCCACCGTCGTCCTGCGTGACAGCGCCGTGCAGCTGCAGGCGTTCGCCGCGCCGAAGAAGGAAGGCATCTGGGGCGAGGTCCGCGAGGAGATCGCCTCCGGCATCACCCAGCAGGGCGGTGTCATCGACGAGGTCGAGGGCCCCCTCGGCTGGGAGCTGCGAGCCCAGGTCCCGGTGCAGCTGCCGGACGGCACCGGCGGCGTGCAGCTGGTGCGCTTCGTGGGCGTCGACGGCCCCCGCTGGTTCCTGCGCGGAGTGATCTCCGGGCAGGGCGCCGTGCAGCCCGAGGCGGCCGGCCTCCTGGAGCAGATCGTCCGGGACACCGTCGTCGTCCGCGGCGACGGGCCGATGGCTCCGCGCGACCCGATCGTGCTGAAGCTGCCGAACGACGCGCAGATGGTGCCCGAGGGCGTCCAGACGGACGACCAGGAGGGCTCGCGCTTCTCCGGTGGCATGGGCCAGCTCCAGCGCGGACCGGAGATCACCGAGGTCCGCTGACGACAGCCGTCGGCTCTCGTGGCCGACGACACCCCGCGAGCCCCGTCCGCAGGACGGTGCTCGCGGTGCTGGCCGGTGGGCCGTGCCCCGTACACGACGTACGGGGCACGGCCCACCGGCCGTTCGCGTAGCGGGGGGTGCCGGCGGTGGTGTGGCGTTTCCTTCGCAGGGGGCCGGGCGCGCGCGGATGTCGCGTACGCCGCCGGTCCTCGTGCCCGCCCCTCGACAGCCGCCCGGGCGAGCGGTGCCCCGCCCGGCCGCACGGAGATCCGCCGTACCCGGTCAACCCTGGTCCGGCGGCCCCGGGGCGGCCCATACTGACGGGCGCACACGTTCGACGACGCGGGGGAGCCCAGGCATGAGTGAGAGCAGCGCGCGGTCCGGCACGGCGGTGGCCGAGGACCCGGCCGACGGCCCGATGGTCAGCGTCCGGGACCTGCGCCGCTCGTACGGTACCGGCGCGGCGGCCGTCCACGCCCTGCGCGGGGTCTCCTTCGACATCCCGCGCGGCGAGCTCGTCGCCCTCAAGGGGCGCTCGGGCTCGGGCAAGACCACCCTGCTCAATCTGGTCGGCGGTCTGGACACCCCGGACGGCGGGCGGATCACGGTCGGCGGCACCGATCTCGCCGACCTCGGCGAGAGCGGGCTCCTGGAGCTGCGCCGGGACCGCATCGGCTTCATCTTCCAGTCCTTCGGGCTCATCCCGATCCTCACCGCCGCCGAGAACGTCGGCGTGCCCATGCGGCTGCGCAAGGCCGACCCCGTGGAGCGCGAGGAGCGGGTCGCCCTCCTCCTCGCCCTGGTCGGCCTCGCCGACCACGCCGCCCAGCGCCCCGGGGAGCTCTCCGGCGGTCAGCAGCAGCGCGTCGCCATCGCCCGCGCCCTCGCCAACCGGCCCGCCCTGCTGATCGCCGACGAGCCGACCGGCCAGCTCGACGCGGAGACGGGCCTCGCGGTGATGGAGCTGCTGCGGGCGGTGGTGCGGAGCGAGGGCGTCACGGCGCTGGTGGCGACCCACGACACCCAGCTGCTCGGACTCGCCGACCACGTCCTCGAACTGAGCGACGGCGAGATCACCGAGCACTGAGCCCGTCTGCCGGGCACGGCCGACGAGGGCATCAGAATCCCGTCAATACGGCACGGGGGCCCTGACACCCGTACGGAATGTCCGTTTGGCTGGACGTATGGTCGTGCCATGGCGGGACGCGGCAAGCTACGGATCTATCTCGGTGCGGCACCGGGCGTCGGCAAGACGTACGCCATGCTGTCCGAGGCGCACCGGCGCGTCGAGCGCGGCACGGACTGTGTCGTCGCCTTCGTCGAGCACCACGGACGGCCGCGTACGGAGGCGTTGCTGCACGGCCTGGAACACGTACCGCGCCGGTCCCTCGCCCACCGGGACACGACCTTCACCGAGATGGACGTCGACGCGGTCCTGGCCAGGCGACCCGTCGTCGCTCTGGTCGACGAGCTCGCCCACACCAACGTCCCCGGCTCCCGCAACGGCAAGCGGTGGCAGGACGTCGAGGAGCTGCTCGCCGCGGGCATCGACGTCGTCTCGACGGTCAACATCCAGCACCTGGAGTCGCTGGGGGACGTCGTGGAGTCGATCACCGGCGTCCGGCAACGGGAGACCGTCCCCGACGAGGTGGTCCGGCGCGCCGACCAGATCGAACTGGTCGACATGTCGCCCGAGGCGCTGCGCCGGCGCATGGCGCACGGCAACATCTACCAACCCGACAAGATCGACGCCTCGCTGTCCCACTACTTCCGCCCCGGCAATCTGACCGCGCTGCGGGAGCTGGCCCTGCTGTGGACCGCCGACCGGGTCGACGAGTACCTCCGGCGGTACCGCGGCGAGCACAACATCCGCTCCACCTGGCAGGCCCGCGAACGGATCGTCGTCGGCCTCACCGGCGGCCCCGAGGGCCGCACGCTCATCCGGCGCGCCACCCGGCTCGCCGAGAAGGGCGCCGGCGGCCAGGTCCTCGCCGTCTACATCGCCCGCAGCGACGGACTCACCGCCGCCTCGCCGAAGGAGCTGGCGCTCCAGCGGACCCTGGTCGAGGACCTCGGCGGAACGTTCCATCACGTCATAGGCGACGACATACCCTCCGCGCTCCTCGAGTTCGCGCGGGGTGTCAACGCCACCCAGATCGTCCTCGGCTCCAGCCGGCGCAAGACCTGGCAGTACGTCTTCGGGCCCGGCGTCGGCCAGACCGTCGCGCGCGAGTCGGGGCCGGACCTCGACGTCCACATCGTCACCCACGAAGAGGTCGCCAAGGGCCGCGGCCTGCCCGACGCCCGCAGCGCCCGCCTCGGCCGCTCCCGGATCATCTGGGGCTGGATCGTCGGCGTCGCCGGGCCCGTCCTGCTCGCCCTGCTGCTGACCCATGTCGACGCCGATCTCGGTCTCGCCAACGACATGCTGCTCTTCCTCGCCCTCACCGTCGCCTCCGCCCTGCTCGGCGGTCTGGTGCCCTCGCTGGTGTCGGCCGCGGCCGGCTCCTTCCTGCTGAACTGGTTCTTCACCCCGCCCCTGCACCGGGTGACCATCGCCGACCCCAAGAACATCGTCGCCATCGCGGTGTTCTTCGGCGTGGCCATGGCGGTCGCGTCGGTGGTCGACCTCGCCGCGCGGCGCACCCACCAGGCCGCCCGGCTGCGCGCGGAGTCCGAGGTGCTGTCCTATCTCGCGGGAAGCGTGCTGCGCGGGGAGTCCAGCCTGGACGCCCTCCTGGAACGGGTCAGGGAGACCTTCTCCATGGAGTCCGTGGCCCTCCTGGAACGCGACAGCGACGTGGAGCCGTGGCGGCCCGCGGGCAGCGTGGGCACGCGTCCGGCGGCCCGGCCGGAAGAGGCCGACGTGGACATGCCCGTCGGGGAGCACCTCGCGCTCGCCCTCAACGGCCGCGCGCTGCCCGCCGAGGACCGGCGCGTGCTCGGCGCCTTCGCCGCGCAGGCCGCGGTGGTACGGGACCGGCAGCGGCTCGTCGGAGAGGCCGAGGAGGCCCGCAAACTCGCCGAGGGCAACAAGATCCGGACGTCTCTGCTCGCCGCGGTCAGCCACGACCTGCGTACCCCGCTCGCCGGCATCAAGGCGGCGGTCTCCTCCCTGCGCTCCGACGACGTCGAGTGGTCCGAGGCGGACCGGGCGGAACTGCTCGCCGGCATCGAGGAGGGGTCGGACCGCCTGGACCACCTGGTGGGCAACCTCCTCGACATGTCACGCCTGCAGACCGGGACCGTCACCCCACTCATCCGCGCCATCGACCTGGACGAGGTGGTGCCGATGGCCCTCGGCGGTGTCCCGGACGGCAGCGCCGAGCTGGACATCCCGGAGAGCCTGCCGATGGTCGAGGTCGACAAAGGGCTCCTGGAGCGGGCCGTGGCCAACATCGTCGAGAACGCGGTGAAGTACAGCCCGCCCGACGTGCCGGTGACCGTCGCCGCCAGCGCGCT
>NZ_JBFASK010000002.1:153050-281854 GCF_040677675.1 Streptomyces sp. NPDC053755
CTGGCCGACCGCGTGGAGCTGCGGGTCGCCGACCGGGGGCCGGGGGTGCCCGACGAGAGCAAGGACGGCATCTTCGAACCGTTCCAGCGCTTCGGCGACGCCCCGCGCGGCTCCGGGGTGGGCCTCGGGCTCGCGGTCGCCCGCGGCTTCGCCGAGGCCATGGGCGGCACCCTCACCGCCGAGGACACTCCCGGCGGAGGACTCACCATGACGCTGACCCTCAGGGCCGTACGGCGGGCCGACGAGGCGCCCCCGCCCACGGCGGACCTGCCCGCACGCCTCACCCCCTGACCCCGGCGCGACGCCGTCCACGCCTTCCGGCTCCCTCTTCCACCCCCACAGAGAGAAGGACCCCTTCGATGACCCGGGTTCTCGTCGTCGACGACGAGCCGCAGATCGTCCGCGCGCTGGTGATCAACCTCCGGGCGCGGAAGTACGAGGTGGACGCCGCTCCCGACGGAGCCACCGCCCTCCGGCTCGCCGCCGAGCGCCATCCCGACGTGGTCGTGCTCGACCTCGGGCTGCCCGACATCGACGGGGTCGAGGTGATCAGGGGCCTCCGCGGCTGGACCCGCGTGCCGATCCTCGTCCTCTCCGCGCGCCAGACCTCCGACGAGAAGGTCGAGGCGCTCGACGCGGGCGCCGACGACTACGTCACCAAGCCCTTCGGAATGGACGAGCTGCTGGCCCGGCTGCGCGCCGCGGTGCGCCGGGCGGAGCCCGTCGGCGGCGCCGAGGAGGGGGCCGTCGTCGTCGAGACCGCGGGCTTCACGGTCGACCTGGCGGCCAAGAAGGTCCACCGCGACGGCAAGGACGTCCGTCTCACCCCCACCGAGTGGCACCTCCTGGAAGTGCTCGTCCGCAACAGCGGGCGCCTCGTGAGCCAGAGGCAGCTCCTCCAGGAGGTCTGGGGCCCGTCGTACGGCACCGAGACCAACTATCTGCGGGTCTACATGGCGCAGCTGCGGCGCAAGCTCGAGGCGGACCCCTCGCACCCCCGGCACTTCGTCACCGAGCCGGGCATGGGGTACCGCTTCGAGCACTGATCCGGCCTCCGCGCCCTGCCGCTCCGGCCTCCGCGCCTGTCCTCTCCCGGCGCCCGCGCCCGCCCGGACCGGCCTGCGCGACCGCCTGATCCGGGGCCCGCGCCCGCCCGCAGGAACCCGGAGCGGAATGCCGCCGGGAGGGCCGGGGCCCGTGTCCGCGGGGGCCGGTACGCTTTCTGTATGAGTGCCGCACCGCGTACAGAGAAGCCGGCCGGGCGATTCCGCCGGATGCTCGACCGGCTGTCCACCTCGCAGGAGGAGCTGGAGTCCGAAGAGCTCCAGGGGGACACGGCTGCCTCGGGGTGCACACGCATCTGTGACTGCTCCGACCGCCAGATAGTCAAGGTGACTGGTACCTTGCGCACGGTCACCCTGCGTCCGCGGGCCGGTGTGCCGGCCCTGGAGGCCGAGCTGTTCGACGGCACGGCCCCCCTGGACGTGGTGTGGCTGGGCCGGCGGTCCATCGTGGGCATCGAGCCGGGCCGCAAGCTGATCGCCTCCGGCCGGATCTCCATGAGCCACGGCCGGCGGGTCCTCTTCAACCCCAAATACGAGCTCCGACCGCTCGGACAGGAGTAGCCGGTGACGTCCCTCGACAAGCCGACACAGGATCAGGACGCCCAGGCCTCCGACGCCCGGGTCTCGAAGGAGGTCAACGAAGCCGCGCTGTTCGAGGCGTTCGGCGGCGTACGGGGCATGGTCGAGACGGTCCTGCCCGGACTTCTCTTCGTCACGATCTTCACGATCAACAAGGACCTCCACAGCGCGGCCATCGCCGCGCTGGGGGTCTCCGTGCTCCTCGTGGTCGTCCGCCTGATCCGCCGGGACACCGTGAAGCACGCCTTCAGCGGCGTCTTCGGCGTGGCCATCGGCGTGGTCTTCGCGATGATGACGGGCAACGCCAAGGACTTCTACCTCCCGGGGATGCTGTACACGCTGGGGCTCGCCCTCGCCTACATCATCACCACCCTGGCGGGCGTGCCGCTGATCGGCCTGATCCTGGGCCCGGTCTTCAAGGAGAACCTCTCCTGGCGGACCCGCAACCCCGGCCGCAAGAAGGCCTACGCCAAGGCCAGCTGGGCCTGGGGCCTCATCCTGCTCGCCAAGTGCGCGATCCTCTTCCCGCTCTACTGGTGGGCCGACACCACGCAGTTCGGCTGGGTGCTGGTGGCGCTGAAGATCCCGCCGTTCCTGCTCGCCGTGTACCTCACCTGGGTCTTCCTCGCGAAGGCCCCGCCGCCGATCGACGTCTTCGCCGAGATGGAGGCGGAGGAGGAGGCCGAGAAGGCCCGCAAGGCGGCGGCGGCCCAGCAGCCGGAGGCGTAGCGGGGACGCACCCCGCGCACGAGAGGGGCTGGACTCCTCACGGCCCGGTCTTCGCGTACGTACGCGAGAAGGGGCCCGGACCTTTCCGAGGTCCGGGCCCCTTCTCATAGCCGTGACGGGCTCAGAGCGCCGGCGAGTCCTCCGGGCCGCGGCGGACCGAGAGCAGGTCCTCCAGCTGCTCCTCGCGGGCCTGCGCGGCCACGAAGAGCAGCTCGTCGCCCGCCTCCAGGGTCTCCTCCGGGCTCGGCGTCAGCACCCGCGAGCCGCGGATGATCGTGACGAGCGAGGTGTCCTGCGGCCAGGCCACATCGCCCACCGACGTCCCCGCGATCGCCGACTCCGGGGGCAGCGTCAGCTCCACCAGGTTCGCGTCGCCGTGGCTGAAGCGCAGCAGCCGGACCAGGTCGCCGACGCTCACCGCCTCCTCGACCAGGGCCGACATCAGGCGGGGCGTCGACACGGCGACGTCCACGCCCCACGACTCGTTGAAGAGCCACTCGTTCTTCGGGTTGTTCACCCGGGCGACCACGCGCGGCACGCCGTACTCGGTCTTCGCGAGCAGCGACACCACGAGGTTCACCTTGTCGTCGCCGGTGGCCGCGATCACCACGTTGCAGCGCTGCAGCGCCGCCTCGTCCAGCGACGTGATCTCACACGCGTCGGCGAGCAGCCACTCCGCCTGCGGGACCCGCTCCACCGAGATGGCGGTGGGCGCCTTGTCGACGAGCAGCACCTCGTGGCCGTTCTCCAGGAGCTCGCCCGCGATGGAACGGCCCACCGCACCCGCGCCCGCAATAGCGACACGCATCAGTGACCGCCCTCCTCAGGCCCCTCGGCGAAGGCCGCCTCGACCTTCGCGATCTCGTCCGTACGCATCATCACGTGCACGAGGTCGCCCTCCTGCAGCACCGTCTGGGAGGACGGGATGACCGCCTCGCCCAGCCGGGTGAGGAACGCGACGCGCACGCCCGTCTCGTCCTGCAGCCTGCTCACCTTGTGCCCGATCCACGCCGGGGACGTGTGCACCTCGGCGAGCTGGACACCGCCGCTCGGGTCGGTCCACAGGGGCTCCGCGCCGGACGGCAGCAGCCGCCGCAGCATCTGGTCGGCGGTCCAGCGGACCGTCGCGACCGTCGGGATGCCCAGGCGCTGGTAGACCTCGGCGCGCCGGGGGTCGTAGATCCTGGCCGCCACGTTCTCGATGCCGAACATCTCGCGCGCGACCCGCGCGGCGATGATGTTGGAGTTGTCACCGCTGCTCACCGCCGCGAACGCGCCGGCCTCCTCGATACCCGCCTCGCGCAGCGTGTCCTGGTCGAACCCGACGCCCGTGACACGTCGACCACCGAAACCCGACCCGAGACGGCGGAAAGCCGTCGGGTCCTGGTCCACGACGGCGACGGTGTGCCCCTGCTGCTCCAGGGTCTGCGCGAGAGCGGCTCCCACTCGCCCGCAGCCCATGATGACGATGTGCACGTCCCCTTACCCCGCACTCCTGATCGTCTTGCTGACCTGCGAATACACCCTGCTCACAACTTTCCTCACCCGACGTTGCCCGGGCCGCGGCGGACAGCGCTCTGCCGTGCTGTCCGAACCGAGCTTATGTGGCAACGCCTACCGGGACCTCATCCGAGGTGGTCCGCAACAAGATTCCGTAAGCATCGGGGGTGCCGGTAAGCATGGCGCTTTTCGAACGCTTACGATCCTCTGCGTGTCCAAACTGACCGACGTGCCCAAACGGATCCTGATCGGGCGGGCCCTGCGCAGCGACAGGCTCGGGGAGACTCTGCTCCCCAAGCGCGTCGCACTCCCCGTCTTCGCCTCCGACCCGCTGTCCTCGGTGGCGTACGCGCCGGGCGAGGTGCTGCTCGTCCTGTCCATCGCCGGTCTGTCGGCCTACCACTTCAGCCCGTGGATCGCGCTGGCCGTCGTCGTCCTGATGTTCACCGTCGTCGCCTCGTACCGGCAGAACGTCCACGCCTACCCCAGCGGCGGCGGCGACTACGAGGTCGCGACCACCAACCTCGGCCCCAAGGCCGGGCTCACCGTCGCCAGCGCCCTCCTCGTCGACTACGTCCTGACCGTCGCCGTCTCCATCTCCTCCGGGATCGAGAACCTCGGCTCGGCCATCCCGTTCGTCGTCGAGCACAAGGTCCTGTGCGCGGTCGGCGTCATCGTGCTGCTGACCGTGATGAACCTGCGCGGAGTCAAGGAGTCGGGCAGCCTCTTCGCCATCCCGACGTACGTCTTCGTCGCCGGCGTCTTCCTGATGATCGCCTGGGGCGCGTACCGCGGAATCGTCCTCGACGAGACCATGAAGGCGCCCACCGCGGCCTTCGAGATCAAGCCCGAGCACCAGGGCCTGGCAGGCTTCGCCCTGGTCTTCCTGCTGCTGCGCGCCTTCTCCTCCGGCTGCGCCGCCCTCACCGGCGTCGAGGCGATCTCCAACGGCGTCCCCGCCTTCCGCAAGCCGAAGTCCCGGAACGCCGCCACCACGCTCGCCCTGATGGGCGGCCTGGCCGTCACCATGTTCTGCGGCATCATCTTCCTGGCCATGGCCACCGACGTCCGGATGGCGGAGAAGCCGGCCCAGGACCTCCTGCTCGACGGCGTCCCGGTCGGTGAGAGCTACGTCCAGGACCCGGTCATCTCCCAGGTCGCGGCCGCCGTCTTCGGCGACGGCACGTTCCTCTTCGTGGTCCTCGCCGCGGCCACGGCGCTCGTCCTCTTCCTGGCCGCCAACACGGCGTACAACGGCTTCCCCCTCCTCGGCTCGATCCTCGCCCAGGACCGCTACCTCCCGCGCCAGCTGCACACCCGCGGCGACCGCCTCGCGTTCTCCAACGGCATCGTGCTCCTGGCCGGCGCCGCCGCGCTGCTCGTGTGGGTCTACGGAGCCGACTCGACGAAGCTGATCCAGCTGTACATCGTCGGCGTCTTCGTCTCCTTCACCCTCAGCCAGATCGGCATGGTCCGGCACTGGAACCGGCACCTGAAGACCGAGCGGGACCAGTCGAAGCGCCGCCACATGATCCGCTCCCGCGCGATCAACGCCTTCGGCGCCTTCTTCACCGGCCTCGTCCTCGTCGTCGTCCTCGCGACCAAGTTCACCCACGGCGCCTGGGTCGCGCTGCTGGGCATGGTCATCTTCTACGGAACGATGACCGCGATCCGCAGGCACTACGACTCCGTGGCGGACGAGATCGCGGCCGCCGAGGAGCGCCCCGACGAGTACGTACGACCCTCGCGGGTCCGTTCCATCGTCCTCGTCTCCAAGCTCCACAAGCCGACCCTGCGGGCGCTCGCCTACGCCAAGCTGCTCCACTCCAACCAGGTGGAGGCGCTCAGCGTCAACGTCGACCCGGCGGAGATCAAGGCGCTGAAGGAGGAGTGGGAGCGGCGCGGCATCAACGTCCCGCTGAAGATCCTCGACTCTCCCTACCGCGAGATCACCCGCCCCGTCATCGACTACGTGAAGAGCATCCGCCGCGAGAGCCCCCGCGACGCCGTCTCCGTCTACATCCCCGAGTACGTCGTCGGCCACTGGTACGAGCACCTGCTGCACAACCAGAGCGCCCTGCGCCTCAAGGGCCGGCTGCTGTTCACCCCCGGTGTGATGGTCACCTCGGTGCCGTACCAGCTGCGCTCCTCCGAGGCCGCGAAGAAGCGGGCCAGGAAGCGCCAGGACTGGAACGCGCCGGGATCGGTGCGCCGCGGCCCCGTCGAGAAGCGCCCCAAGGAGCCGACAGCCAAGAGCTGAGGCGTGCCGTGCCCGCGCGGGCACGTAGACTGGTGGGCTGCCGCGCTGCGGTAGCCCACCGCTCTCTTTCTCTGGAGTCCCCCCGTCATGCAGAACGCACCTGTTTCTTCGTTGGTCGGGGAGGAGTACGAGGTCGAGATCGGCCCCGTCGCGCACGGAGGGCACTGCATCGCCCGCACCGAGGCGGGCCGTGTCCTCTTCGTACGCCACGCCCTGCCCGGCGAGAGGGTCATCGCCCGTGTGACGGAGGGCGAGGAGACCTCGCGCTTCCTGCGCGCGGACGCGGTCACCGTGCTCGAGGCATCCAAGGACCGGGTGGAGGCTCCCTGCCCGTTCGCCGGCCCCGGCAAGTGCGGCGGCTGCGACTGGCAGCACGCCAAGCCGGGCGCGCAGCGGCGGCTCAAGGGCGAGGTCATCGCCGAGCAGCTGCAGCGCCTGGCCGGGCTCACCCCCGAGGAGGCGGGCTGGGACGGCACCGTCATGCCGGCCGAGGGCGACAAGCTCCCGGCGGGGGAGGTGCCGCAGTGGCGCACCCGCGTCCAGTACGCCGTCGACGCCGAGGGTCACGCCGGTCTGCGCAAGCACCGCTCGCACGAGGTCGAGGTGATCGACCACTGCATGATCGCCGCCGCCGGGGTCTCCGAGCTGGGCATCGAGAAGCGCAGCTGGGAGGGCATGGCCTCGGTCGAGGCGATCGCCGCCTCGGGCTCGGGCGACCGCCAGGTGATCCTGGCGCCGAAGCCGGGCGCCCGCCTTCCGCTGGTGGAGCTGGACAAGCCGGTCTCGGTCCTGCGCGTCGACGAGCACGACGGCGGTGTGCACCGCGTCCACGGCCGCCCCTTCGTCCGCGAGCGCGCCGACGACCGCACGTACCGCGTCGGCAACGGCGGCTTCTGGCAGGTCCACCCGAAGGCCGCGCAGACCCTGGTCCTCGCCGTCATGCAGGGCCTGATGCCCCGGAAGGGCGACACCGCCCTGGACCTCTACTGCGGCGTCGGCCTCTTCGCGGGCGCGATCGCCGACCGCGTGGGCGACCAGGGCGCCGTCCTCGGCATCGAGTCCGGCAAGCGCGCGGTGGAGGACGCCCGCCACAACCTGGAGGCCTACGACCGGGTCCGCATCGAGCAGGGCAAGGTCGAGACCGTCCTCCCGCGCACCCGCATCTCCGAGGTCGACCTGATCGTCCTGGACCCGCCCCGCGCGGGCGCCGGCAAGCAGACGGTCAAGCACCTCGCCGGCCTGGGCGCCCGCCGCATCGCGTACGTCGCCTGCGACCCCGCGGCCCTGGCCCGCGACATCGCCTACTTCGCGGAGGGCGGCTACCGGGTACGGACGCTGCGGGCGTTCGACCTGTTCCCGATGACGCACCACGTGGAGTGCGTCGCGATTCTGGAGCCGGTGAAGAAGGACGCCTGACCTGCTGTTTCTCCGAGTGTGCGGTATGGGAGCTACGTGCGTTAGGTGCGATATCTTGACGCATGTTCGACGCACGTGACGCACGTTTGACGCACGAACGGCATGTTTTCTGATGGGTCGTCATGCAGCCTTGGTGACCACCGAGTGGAGCCCCCAGCTGCCTGGTCTTAGGCACCTTGAGGCGGCTGGGGCACTGGATGCTGAGCTTTTGGCTGCCCCAGCCCCACCCGCTTCTCGGTAGTGACATTCCGTGAGGCTAGGCGGGGGTCCGGCCCATGCTGAGTCAGGGGCCGTACGGGCTCCAGTGCCCGAGAAAGGGCCTAAGATCGTCGGCTCGCGGTTCGGGGATGTCGGGCAGTCGCGGCGGTGATTTCAGCGGGTCGAGGCGCTCCACGCGTGCTGCCGCCCAGTCGATCCATGTTTCGGCTTCGCTCCCGGCCTGACCTGGGGGCATGGTCTCGATCCAGGTGCGTACGGCGCTCACGTACTCCGTTAGTCGGGTGGCGTGGCGCCATGCGGCTTCCTGCGCCTCGAAGTGCCTGACGCGGTACGCCTCGGCGTACTGGACGCGCGCTTCATCCATGGCGGCTTCCCAGTGGAGGCGCTTCTGACGGGCTGCTTCGATCTCGTCGAGACGTTTGCGTTCGGCGGCTTCGCCGCGAAGCGTGACCTCCTGCGCGATCTCGGCGAGCTGGGCTTCGAGAGAGTGTGCGGGGGTGTCGGACCATTCGCTCGCCCGGTGCGGCTGGCCGCCGCTGAGGACGAAGCGGAGACGTTCGGACGGGGTGTAGTCGAAGCGGGGGATCCTGATCCAGGACTTCTTCTTGGCCTCGGCGAGTTCCTTCTCGGTGGCGACGTGCTCAGTCCGGTCCTGTTCCTGGAGGACGAGGAACTCCACGGTCTGGCCCTGCGCGGTGATGGTGAAGTGGGGAGACGCCCTGTGGCGGCGATGGGGCGGGGGCGCGAAGCCGGTCTGCCCTGCCGCACTGGAGTGTCCTGCGTTCTCGGTGGCGATGATCAGCGCCTGGATAAGCCTGAGGGCGCGTCCTTGGACGGACTTGGTGAGGCCCAGCGGCTGGGGTTCGTTCTGCATGGCCCGGACCACGCTGTGCGGCCGCGCGAGCCGCGAGGGCACAGGGACGGGTTCGAGGGGCGCGAGGCGCCAGGCTGGCATGTTGACGAGCTTGATCTCGTACCCGTCACGGCACCAACCTCCATAGAGCTCCTTCGTCTCCGAGATCCTTCCGGATCTGCGCGCCGCAGCTACACGCGACGGCCACTTCTCCAACTCCGGACCGCTGCCGCTCTTGACGAGTCGGCCGCCCGCCCCGCGAGCTCCTGTAACAACTGCTCCGTGAAGGTCACGCGAGGCCGTGGAGGAGGGCTGGGCTTTCGCCCAGCTGCCGGAATTTCCTGCGCTCGGGTGGGCGGCGGTTGCGGAGTGGCGGCCTGGGCCTTCCGCGGGCGAGGCCTGCGGGGAGGGCACGTGCCGTGTGCCAGGTAGTGCCGACCGGCGCTCGTCAGAGCGACGCTCCACTGCCCACCCTTGCGGGAGACCGTGACCAGGCCCCGGTTCTGCAGTGCCTGACAGGTGGTTTTGTAGGAGCTGGTCTCCCATACGCTGGCAGGACACCCGGCTTCCACCCACTCAAGAACCGCAAGCTGACGTTCATTGACCGGCCGTTCCAATGGTCTGCCCTCGGATTATGGCTGCGTGACGGGCGGATGCTGTCAGTGATCGTGGTGCAGGGTGGGTGCTGCGTGGAGGGTTCGCCTGAAGAGGTAGCCAGTGTCGCCTTTTCCGCCGGCGGGATCCGAAACCGCGCACATGACTCCGGAGGCCGTCGTTTTCCGATGTTTTGCCAGGTCATCGGAGCATCTGATTCTATGTTAGTGGCCCAGCCTCACGCATGTTCCGCTAAAACGAAACGTTCTGCTTGGTTGCCATTGCATGCTTTCCGGCTTGTTTTGAAAGTCTGGTGCAACGTGGCGGATGCCGTGGGGCGTTGGTGGGTGTAGGGGTGCGTGCACCGGGCCTCGATTCGAACGAGTGGGTGGTCGCGTGCATGGATGGCCGAGTGTGCCTGACCGCGGGGAATGCGGCGGCTCCCGGTAACCGCAAGGTCGTATGCCGGTCGAGTGTCGAGTGCGCCTGAGGGCGTACGCGGTCTGTCCGTGGCAGGGGGCGTCACTTCCGACCGGGGGTCCATTTCATGCCGAGCCGGTAGGCGCGGGAGATCACGTCCTGGACGCCGGGGCCGTCCTGCGGAGTGAACCAGCGCACCTCGCGGCCGATGACGAGTTCGCCCTTCTGCCGCTTGATGAGGGCGATGGCGCAGGCGTGTGCCTGCGGCGGGCACTCGTCCAGAACCACCCGGAAGCGGTCACCGCGGTCGGAGGTCAGCGTCACCACGGCGTCGAGGCCGCGGAAGTCGCCGGACCCTTCGTAGATGTAGACGAAGAGCAGGAGCTTCTGGAGCTCGGCCTGGTGGTCCAAGTTGATGACGAGGTTCTCTCCCGTCTCCCGGGCGCCGGTCCGGTCGTCCGCGTCGAGGGCGACGTACGGGAAGCGGTCCACCGTGCCGAACGCGTTGCCCAGTGCCTGCACCACGGTCTTGGAGCCGTCGGTGCAGCGGATCATGCAGCCGAGGTCGAGATCCACATGCCTGGCCGCGGCCGACCGCAGCGATGCCCGTATCCGGCCGAACAGGCCATGGGCCTCGCCGGCCGCCCGCTGGGCGGCGGCCTGCGGTGAGGTCCAGTTGAGGTTGACCTTGATCAGTCCCGAGGTCACGCCGTGCTTGTCCAGGGAGACCGTGGGCGAGGCCTTCGTCAGGTTCACAGTGGCGGGCTGGGTCATGCGGCGCCTTTCGGGGAAGGCCCGGGGAGCCGGGGTGGTCGACGACCATACAGGCGGGGCGTGAGGCGCCGCAGGGAATCAGTCGCTGACGGTCTGGTGCGAGGAGGATCCGTCGGCCGGGCGGCGGAGCCGACGGGACTTGGAGGGCGTGCGAGTTGCTGAAAGCAGCAGCGACGCGCGGAGGTGGCGCCGTACTGATCCCTGGGGTTGTTCGATCCGGCGGCCGTTAGTGTGAGCGCAGTTGGTGGGGGAGTCCGAGCCGGAGCGGAGCGCGGAGAGTTTTGGGCGGTCTTACGGAGGCGAAGCTGAGGGTGCTGGCCGGCGAGCGTTCGTTCGGGCGCGGGCTCGGTTACGTCGACGAGGTGTCCGGTGTGGAGTTCGGTGACGGCTGGATCAGGGCGTCGGTGCACGGAACGGAACGGTACGAGACGGAGCTCGTCCTGGGTGGGCGCAAGGGGAAGGGGCCGGCGGGCACGTGTGACTGCCCGTACGGCCAGGAGGGCAACTTCTGCAAGCACCTGGTCGCTCTCGGCCTGACCGTGATCGCCCAGGAGGCGGACCTCCCGCGTCTGCGGGAGTCGGTTTGGGACCGGGCGCGCGGCCTCGATACCTGGCTGTCCGCCCTGTCGCGGGAGGAACTGCTCACTCTCGTACGAGATGAGATCGCCGAGGACCAGCAGCTTGAGCGCCGCCTGGAGCTGCGGGCGGCGAGTGCTCGCGGAGACCTGGCCGGGATCCGGTTCCGCATCCGTGAGCTGCTCGACATCGGCCCGTTCGCCCAGTACGGCTACGTCGAGTACGCCGACGCCCGCGCCTACGCCGACCAGGCCGGGCAGGCGGTGTCCGCGATCCGCTCGCTGACCGGCTCCGGCCGGGCCTCCGACGCGATAGCACTGTCGCGGGAGGCGATCGGGCTGCTGGCCGGGGTGGCCGAGAGCGTCGACGACTCCGACGGCTGGCTCGGCCAGATCGGCGCCGGCCTCGCCGACGCCCACCGCGACGCCTGCTATGAAGCCACGCCCGAGCCCGAGGAACTCGCGCACTGGCTGGTGACCCACGCGCTCGACGAAGCGGCCGACCTGACGGACATCGACCCGCTCGACTACGAAGACCTGCTCGGCGAGCAGGGACTGATCGCCCTGCGCCGGTACGCGACGGAAGCATGGACGGCCAACCGCACCGGCTGGGCCGAGAGGCACCTGCTGCAGCGCCTGGCGAAGTCGGGCCGGGACGTCGACACGGTGATCGCCGTGCACGCCGCCGCGCAGTATGGTCACACCCACCTGCTCATCGCCCGCGAACTGGACACCGCCGGTCGCCCCGCCGAAGCCCTGGAGTGGGCCGAGCGCGGCATCCGCGACGCTGAGGACCTCGCCACTGTCGACACCGCCCTGGTCGACCACCTCACCGACCGCTACACCCGAACCGGCCGGCTTGCCGACGCCGTCACCCTGCGCCGTGACCACTTCGCCGCCCGCCGCAGCCTGCTTGCCTACCAGCAGCTGCGCGCCGCAGCCAGGGCCGCCGCATGTTGGCCGCCCGAGCGCGAGAAGGCTCTGGCCTTATTGCGCACTGACGCGGAACGGGCGAAAGGCTGCGGTGGGCGCGTCCTCGTCGACGTCTTCCTGGACGACAAGGACACGGATGCCGCCTGGCGCGCGGCCACGGAGCACGGCGCCCACGACGGCCAGTGGCTCACCCTCGCCGACCGATCTCGCACCACCCGCCCCGCCGGTGCCCTCGCCGTCTACCACCGCCTGGCCGCCCCGCTAACCTGCCAGACCGGCAACCACGCCTACGAACAGCTCGTCAGCCTGCTCCTGAGCATCCGCGACTGCCACCGTCACCTCGGCACGCCGGACGACTTCACCACGTACGTCACCGACCTGCGCGCCACCCAGAAGCGCAAACGGAACCTGATGCGCCTGATGGACGAACACGACCCGTGACCCACCAGCAAGGCCTGTTGACGCCGTCAACGCATTGAAGTGTTGTTTACGATAGAAGTATCGTGTACGCTGCCTGTGGGGCTGGGAGTCTGTCCGTGTCGCATTCCACGGCATTCTCCCGTGGGGAGTCGTGTGCTCGCAGGGCCACGCGAAGATGCAAGGGAATGGGCTGTGGCGACGGAGATGATCGCAGGGCGGTTCCGGCTTCTGGGGGCTGTGGACTCGGGCAACATGGGTGAGGTCCACAGAGCCGAGGATCTTGATGCCGCTCCGGGCGACGCCGACCGCGTCGTGGCGGTCAAGCTGATCCTTCGGCGCCGGTCCGGCCTCCAGATCGACACGCACGGCGGCGACACCAAGACCGTGGAACGGTTCGCCCGCGAGGTGCGGATTATGCAGACCTTCGGCCGGCACCCCAACCTCCCGCGCACGATCGCCGGGGGTGTGGACGAGACGAACGGCGGCCTGCCCTACCTCGCGATGGAGTTCCTCGACGGCCACCCCCTCGCAGACCTGGTCGCCGACGAGCCGCAGCTGCCGATCTCCTGGGCAGCCGCCATCGCCGCGCAGATGGCGGAGGGGCTCAAGGCCGCACACGTCGAGGGCGTCGTGCACCGCGACCTCAAGCCCCGCAACGTCATGCTCACCCGCGGCGGTCTCGTGAAGGTCCTCGACTTCGGCATGGGCCGGATCGTCGACGACCCGGACGGCACCAAGCTCACCAGCACGGGCGTCACCGTCGGCACCGCCCGCTACATGGCACCCGAACAGTTCCAGGGCGGAGCCGTAACCCCGGCGGCGGACCTCTACGCCCTCGGCTGCGTCCTGTACGAGATGCTCCTCGGCGTACCGCCGTTCGTCGGCACCTCCGCGTACGAACTCGGCGAGAAGCACGTCCGTCAGGCACCGAACCCGGTTCGGCTGGTCCGGCACGACATCCCCGAGGCGCTCGCCCGCCTCGTCGACCGCCTCCTCGCCAAGGACCCGGCGGACCGCCCCGAGAGCGCCGCCGCCGTACGGGACGCCCTGCTGCCGTTCGTCGCACCCGCCGAACCGCTGCCCGCCTGGCGCGAGTTCGACCCGGTGGGCCGCCTCCTCCAGGACCGGTCCGCGCTCTCCACGCCCACGGCGCGGCAGGCTCCGGACGACCAGCCGCCCGCCCAGACCCGCCCACACACGTCCGGTATGGACGTCTTCGGCGTCCACCGGGACCTGATCGACGAGTACCGCGCCTTCACCCAGGGCGGCACGATCATCCGTGACGAACGCGTCGCCGACTTCGTCCGGCGCGACCTCGACGCCAAGTCCCAGTGGCCCAACCCGTGGATCTCCCTCAACCCCTTCTTCGACTCCGCCGGCACCGTTGCCGAGCTCGCTTCCCAGGGCGTCCTCCACCCCGAGTGCGCGCGGATCTTCCAGGCGAAGAAGGCTAGGGGCGGCACCGTCTGCGACGGCCGCCCGCTCACCCTCCACCAGCACCAGCGCGAAGCCGTCGACGCCGCCCGGTCCGGGGCGTCCTACGTCCTCACCACCGGCACCGGCTCGGGCAAGTCCCTCTCCTACATCGTGCCCATCGTCGACAAGGTCCTCAGGGACCGGGAGACGGAGCCGCGAGGGACGGCCAAGAGAGTCCGCGCGATCATCGTCTACCCCATGAACGCCCTGGCCAACAGCCAGCTCAAGGAGCTGGAGAAGTACCTGAGGGACGGCTACGGCGCAGGACGTGAGCCCGTCACCTTCGCCCGCTACACCGGCCAGGAGGACGACGCCGCCCGCAGGGAGATCCGTGACAACCCGCCGGACATCCTGCTCACCAACTACGTGATGCTGGAGCTGATGCTCACCCGTCCCGACGACCGAGACAGCCTCGTCCGGATGGCCAAGGGCCTCGAATTCCTCGTCTTCGACGAACTCCACACCTACCGAGGCCGCCAGGGCGCCGACGTCGCCCTGCTCATCCGCCGCGTCCGCGAGGCGTGCCAGGCCGACCGTCTCCAGTGCGTCGGAACCTCTGCCACCATGTCCACCGAGGGCACGATCGACGAGCAGAAGAGCGTGGTCGCGGGCGTCGCCTCCAAGCTCTTCGGCACGAGGATCCGCACCGAGCACGTCATCGGCGAGACCCTGGTCCGCGCCACCGACCCGGCCCCCGACACCGTCCCTGCCGAGCGGCTGCGCACCACCGACGCGCCCCGTGCGTACGCGGACCTGGTCCGCGACCCGCTCGCCCGCTGGATCGAGACCCGCTTCGGCCTGGCCACCGACACCCTCACCGACCGCCTCGTCCGCCAGAAGCCCGCCAAGATCGAGGACGCGGCCGAGGACCTCGCCCGGGAGAGCGGCGTGTCCGTCGAGGACTGCGCCGCGGCTCTGCGCGCCACCCTGGAGGCCGGCTCGCAGGCCCGTCACCCCGTCACGGAACGCCCCCTCTTCGCCTTCCGCCTCCACCAGTTCCTCTCCAAGGGCGACACCGTCTACGTCACCCTGGAGGACCCGGAAAGCCGCCACCTCACCCGTGACTATCAGCAGGTGCAGCCCGGCACCGACGGCAAGCTCCTCATCCCGCTCGCCTTCTGCCGGGAGTGCGGCCAGGAGTACCTGACGGTGTGGCGCACCGAGAAGGACGGAGAGGTCCGCTACGAGTCCCGCCGCGACACCTCCGCCACGGGCGGCAGGGCCGGCGACGGCTACCTCTACGTCGGCCGCCCGTGGCCCCGCTCGCTCGACGAGGCCGTCGCCGAGCGCAAGCTGCCGGAGTCGTGGCTGGAGCTCGACGACCGTGGTCAGGAAGTTGTCAGGAAGTCGTACCGCGAGCGCGCGCCCCGCGCCGTGACCGTCGACCCCTATGGGTACGAGGGACGGGGCGACCTGGACGCCGCCTTCATCCCGGCCCCGTTCCGCTTCTGCATCCAGTGCTCGGTGTCCTACGAGCAGCCGCGTGGCAAGGACTTCGCGAAGCTCGCGACCCTCGACCAGGAAGGCCGGTCCTCCGCCACCTCCCTGGTGTCGGCGGCCGTCGTCCGCTCCCTCAAGGCCGTGCCCGAGGAAGCCCTCGACAAGGAGGCGCGCAAGCTCCTCACCTTCGTCGACAACCGCCAGGACGCCTCCCTCCAGGCCGGCCACTTCAACGACTTCGTCCAGATCACCCAGCTGCGCGGCGCGCTCTACCGGGCCGCCCTGGACGCCGGGGAAGAAGGCATCCACCACGAGGAGCTGGCCACCCGCGTGGCGAACGCCCTCGCCCTGGACCCCGTCGAGTACACCGGCCAGTCGGACCTGCCGCCCGCCCTCGCCCGCAACGCGGCCAAGACCCTGCGTGACGTCATCGCCTTCCGTCTCTACCTCGACCTGGAGAGCGGCTGGCGCATCACCATGCCGAACCTGGAGCGGACCGGTCTGCTGACGATCGACTACGCGGACCTCCAGTGGGTCGCCGAGCGCGACGAGCGCTGGCAGGACACGCATGCGGCGCTCCGCGACGCCGACCCCGCCCTGCGCGCAGAGATCACGCGGACGCTCCTGGACGACTTGCGCCGCGAACTCGCCATCGACGTTCAGTACTTCCGCGACGACTTCGACGCCCTCCAGCGTGCCAGCGAGGAGCGCCTCATCGACCCGTGGGTCCTCGGAAAGTCCGACGCGCCCCGAGTCAAAGCCGCCTACCCGCAGTCGGCCAGCCGCGGCATGGACCGGTCCGCGCACTTCCTCTCGGCCCGCGGCAAGTTCGGCAAGTACCTGCGCCGCACCGCACCCACGGTCTTCGACGTGCGCGACGGCGTGAAGCTGGACAACACCGACCTCCAGAAGATCATCGAGGACCTGCTGAAGGTGCTCGCGAAGGCCGGCCTGGTCACCGAGGTCAGCGCCGCCCCTCAGCGCGCCGGCCGCTTCCGCGCGCCGACCGGTCCGGCCGCCACCGGTTACCGGATTTCCGCCGCCTCCCTCATCTGGCGGGCCGGCCCCGGCGAGTCCGGCGCCCACGACCCCCTGACCCGCACGTACGCCAGCGGCGACGGGCCGCGCGTCAACACCTTCTTCCGCGACCTCTACCGCAACGCCGCCGCCGAACTGTCCGGCCTGTTCGCCCGCGAGCACACCGCCCAGGTCGACCCCGCCGAGCGTGAGCGCCGCGAAGAAGCCTTCAGCAAGGCCGAACTGAAGCTCCTCTACTGCTCCCCGACCATGGAGCTGGGCGTCGACATCTCGTCCCTCAAC
Organism: Streptomyces sp. NPDC053755; assembly: GCF_040677675.1. NCBI lineage: Bacteria > Bacillati > Actinomycetota > Actinomycetes > Kitasatosporales > Streptomycetaceae > Streptomyces > Streptomyces sp. NPDC053755. The sequence goes on from NZ_JBFASK010000002.1 coordinate 169,623, forward strand.
GCGGTCATGATGCGCAACGTGCCGCCCACCCCGGCCAACTACGCACAGCGCAGCGGACGCGCCGGCCGGAGCGGCCAGCCCGCCCTCGTCACCACGTACTGCGCCACCGGCAACAGCCACGACCAGTACTACTTCCGTCGCTCCGAGCGCATGGTGGCGGGTGCCGTCGCCCCGCCGCGCCTCGACCTCGCCAACGAAGACCTCGTCCTCTCCCACCTCCAGGGCATCTGGCTCGCCGAGGCCGGGCTGAAGCTCGGCCGGGCCATTCCGCAGATCATCGACATCGCGTACGACGAGAGCCTGGGCCGCCCGAACCCGGCGCTCCACCTCCACGACGACCTGTACGCGGCCTCCCGCGACGCCGACGCGCAGGCCCGTACGGTGGCGGCGGCCCACCGGGTCCTCGGCCCGTTGCTTGCCGACTTCGCCACGACCGTCTGGTGGGACGAGCGCTGGATCGAGGACCGCGTCCGCACCGCCCCCGACCGCTTCGACCGCGCCTTCGACCGCTGGCGAGACCTCTTCCGGGCCGCCCTCGTCGACCAGTACGTCCAGAACAAGCGGGTCCTCGACCACACCCTCACGGAAGGCGACCGGCGGCGCGCCGTCGCCCGCCGCAAGGAGGCCGAGACCCAGCTCAACCTCTTGAAGAACGAGACCCCGGACAGCCGGTCCGTCCTCTCCGACTTCAACCCCTACCGCTACCTCGCCTCCGAGGGCTTCCTGCCCGGCTACTCCTTCCCCCGCCTGCCGCTGGCCGCCTACATCCCGACCACCGGCCGCCGCCACGGCGACGGCGACTACCTCCAGCGCCCCCGTTTCCTCGCCATCCGCGAGTTCGGCCCCGGCGCGCTGATCTACCACGAGGGCGCTCGCTACCAGGTGACCCGCGTCCAGCTGCCCCCGGACTCCTCCGGTGACATCGCCACCACCGCGGCCACCCGCTGCAAGCACTGCGGCTACCACCACGATCCCGAGCAGCGCGCCGACGTCTGCGACATGTGCAAGGAGCCGCTCGGCGCCGCCGCCTACAACCTGCTGCACCTGCACACCGTCTACACCCAGCGCCGGGAGCGGATCTCATCCGACGAGGAGGAGCGCCGCAGGGCCGGATTCCGGCTGGAGATCTCGTACCGCTTCCAGGACCACGGCATCCGCAAGGGCCGCCAGGACGCCCACGTCTCGGACCTGGCGGGCAGTCTCGCCACGATCTCGTACGGCGACTCGGCCACCGTCCGCATCACCAACAAGGGACGGCTGCGCGCCAAGGAGAACGAGCAGGACGGTTACTGGCTCGACCCCGCAAGCGGCCACTGGATGAACGAACGCGATGCCGCCGAGGCGTCCGGCGACTCCAGCGAGATGCCGGTCATCGACCCGGACGGCAACGAGAAGCGCCGCAAGAAGCGAGTCGTCCCCTTCGTCGAGGACCGCCGCAACATCCTCGTCGTCACCCTCGACGAGCCGCTGCCCGAACCCATCGCCCTCACTCTCATGTACGCCCTGGAGCGAGGCGTCGAGGCTGCGTTCGAGCTGGAGGACTCCGAGCTCACCAGCGAACTGCTCCCGCCCGACGACGGTCCCCGCAACCGCTTCCTGCTCACCGAGGCCGCGGAGGGCGGCGCCGGAGTCCTGCGCCGCCTCCAGGCCGAGCCCGGAGCGCTTGCCGTCGCCGCCCTCCGCGCCCTGGAGATCTGCCACTTCGACGAGCACGGAGTGGACCAGGCCAAGCAGCACTGCGCCCGCGGCTGCTACGACTGCCTGCTCACCTACGGCAACCAGCTCGACCACGCGGCCATCGACCGCCACACCGTCGTCCACCTGCTGCGCCGCCTCGCCTCCGCCGTGTCCGAGCCCGAAGGACGGGGCGAGTCCCCGACGGAGCAGCACCGGCGGCTCGTCGAGGAGCTGGGGCGAACGGCCCCGAAGCTCGCCGACACGCCGGCCGACGACGCCGACGACATGGCGAACACTCCCCTGGAGCAGACCCTCGTCAACTGGCTCAGGGACCACGGCCTGCGCCTGCCCGACGAGGGCCAGACCCTCGTCGGCACCGCCCTCCCCGACTTCGTCTACCACCTGCCCGGAGTCAACCTCGCCGTCTTCGTCGACGGGCCGGACAGGGAGGAGGACGCCACCCGGGACGAGGACGCCGAGGAGCGCCTCTACGACGCCGGCTGGGGCGTCGTCCGCTTCCCGGCCGACCCCGCCGACTGGGACGCCGTCGTCGCCCGCCACGCCCGCTACTTCGGCGGCCCCGCCGCCTCCTGACCACGGAACCGACCGACCACCCGAGGACCCCGAGGACTCACCCGATGACGCTCACCTACCCCGCCGGTTCCCTGGTCACCGCCCGAGGCCGCGAATGGGTCGTGCTCCCCGAGAGCGCCCCCGACATGCTCGTCCTGCGCCCGCTCGGCGGTTCCGACGACGACATCGCCGCCGTCTTCCCCGCCTTCGAGGACGTCAGAGGCGCCGAGTTCGCCCCGCCGTCCGCCGCCGACCTCGGCGACCACCGCGCCGCCGGGCTGCTGCGCTCCGCCCTCCGCATCGGCTTCCGCTCCGGAGCCGGCCCCTTCCGTTCTCTCGCCGGCATCGCCGTCGAACCCCGCGCCTACCAGCTCGTCCCGCTCCTCATGGCGCTGCGGCAGAGCACCGTACGGCTCCTCATCTCCGACGACGTCGGTATCGGCAAGACCGTCGAGGCCGGCCTCATCGCGAGCGAACTCCTCGCCCAGGGCGAGGCACGCGGCCTTGCCGTCCTCTGCTCACCGGCCCTCGCCGAGCAGTGGCAGGAGGAGCTGCGCACCAAGTTCGGCCTCGACGCCGAACTCGTCCTCGCCTCCACTGTCTCCCGCCTGGAGCGCGGCCTGGACCTGGGGCAGTCGCTCTTCGACAAGTACCCCCACGTCATCGTCTCCACCGACTTCATCAAGTCCACCCGCCACCGCGACGACTTCGTCAAGCACTGCCCCGACCTGGTGATCGTCGACGAGGCTCACACCTGCGTCGTCGCCGACGACACCACCTCCACGCAGAACCAGCTCCGCTACGAGCTGCTGCGCCGCGTAGCCGAGGACGCCGAGCGTCACCTGCTCCTCGTGACCGCCACCCCGCACAGCGGCAAGGAGTCCGCCTTCCGCAACCTTCTCGGCCTGGTCAGGCCCGAACTGGCAGGCACGGACCTGGACTCCGACCGGGGCCGACGACTCCTCGCCCAGCACTTCGTCCAGCGCAAGCGCGCCGACGTACGCCAGTACCTGACGACCGAGGACGGCCTCGGCGACGACAGCCTGGCCGAGCGGACCGCGTTCCCGTCCGACCGCTTCTTCAAGGACGAGACCTACAAGCTGTCACCGGCCTACCGCGCCCTCCTCGACGACGCCATCGCCTATGCGAGCGAGCGCGTCGAGGCCGCCGGCAGCCAGGGCAAGCGCGAGGCCCGTATCGCCTGGTGGTCCGCGATCGCCCTGCTCCGCTCCCTCGTCTCCTCCCCGCGCGCCGCCGCCCAGACCCTCCGTACGCGCTCCGCCGCCGCGGCCGCCGCCAGCGCCGAGGAAGCCGACCGCTTCGGCGCGCCCCTCACCCGCGACGCGGCCGACAGCGACAGTCTGGAGGGCATGGACGTGGCCCCCGGCGCCGAGACCGACGACGCGGGCGCCCGCCTCGCCGAACTCGCCGACCGGGCCGCCGCCCTGGAGGGCCCGGAAGGCGACCTCAAGCTGAAGGCCCTGGTCAAACACCTCAAGGCGCTGCTCGCCGACGGCTACCACCCGATCGTCTTCTGCCGCTACATCCCCACCGCCGAGTACGTCGCCGAGCACCTGGGCGGCAAGCTCGGCAAGAAGACCGTCGTCCGCGCCGTCACCGGCACCCTCTCGCCCCAGCAGCGCATCGAGCGGATCGAGGAGCTGGCGGAGGAGGCCGGGCAGGACCCCGCCGCCCGCCGCGTCCTCGTCGCCACCGACTGCCTCTCCGAGGGCGTCAACCTCCAGCACCGCTTCGACGCCGTCGTCCACTACGACCTCGCCTGGAACCCCACCCGCCACGACCAGCGCGAGGGCCGCGTCGACCGCTACGGGCAGCAGCGCGACGAGGTCCGGGTCATCACCCTGTACGGCAGCGACAACGGCATCGACGGCAAGGTCCTCGACGTCCTCATCAAGAAGCACCGCCAGATCAAGAAGGACCTCGGCATCTCCGTCTCCGTCCCCGACGAGACCTCCTCCGGCGTCACCGACGCCATCGTGGAGTGGCTGCTGCTGCGCGGCCGGGAGGGCGAGCAGGGCACCCTCTTCGAGGCAGACTCCTTCCAGCAGAGCTTCGCCGACCTGGAGGCCGACTGGAAGTCGGCGGCCGAACGCGAGACCCGCTCCCGCTCCCGGTTCGCCCAGCGCTCCATCCACCCGGAGGAGGTCGCCCGCGAGGTCCTCGCCATCCGCGACACCCTCGGCCGCGCCGACGAGGTGAACGACTTCGTACGGACCTCCCTCGCGGCACTGGAAGCCCACCTGGTGGAGGCGGGCGACGGCTCCGGCGACTTCACCGCCGAGGTCAGCGGCACCTCCGCCGGCCTGCGCGACGCCCTCGCCCCCGTCGTCGGCTCCGCCGCCGTCGAAGGCGCCCGCCCCATCCCGTTCCGTACGACCTCGGCCGTGGCCCGGGGCGAGGCCGCCCTCGTCCGCACCGACCCCGTCGTCGGTGCCATCGCCGCCCACGTCCTGAACTCCGCCCTCGACAGCCAGGCCGACGGCCGCCGCCCGGCCCGCCGCTGTGGTGTCGTCTCCACCCGCGCCGTCGACACCCGCACGACCCTGCTCCTCGTCCGCTACCGCTTCCACCTCACGCTGCCCTCCCGGCAGGGGGAGAAGCAGCTCGTCGCCGAGGACGCCCGCCTCCTCGCCTTCCAGGGCTCTCCGAAGAACGCCGTGTGGCTGCCCGAGGACCAGGCCCATGCCCTCCTCGCCGCCCAGGCCGCCGACAGTGTCGACCCCGACCACGGTGAGCACATGATGACCCGGGTCCTCGGCCAGCTCTCGGCCGTCACCGACCACTTGGAGCAGTACGGCGACACCCTCTCCGCCGAACTCCACGAGTCCCACCGGCGGGTCCGCCGCGCCTCCGACGAGATCGTCCGGGGCCTGCGGGTCACCGCCCAGAAGCCGGCCGACGTCCTCGGCGTCTACGTCTACCTGCCCGCCGCGTCCGGAGAGGCCGCCGTCTGATGTCCGCCACCACCCGCAACCAGGTCTTCTCCGCCGTCCACACCGTCGGCGGCCTGCTCCCTGCCGACATGCTGCTCCGCATCGCCGACGGCAAGGACGTCAAGGGCTCCGCCCCCGCCGACTACCAGGTCATCGGCGCCCGTTCCGTACGCGACGAGGCCGAACGCCACTGGGACTACCTGAAGTCCGTCTGGCGCGAACTGCGCGAGAAGCTGCCGGTCGCTCCGGATGCCGAGACCCCTGCCGACCCGACCGGCCTGGCCGTCTCCCAGTGGCTGGAACCGCTCTTCGCCGAGCTGGGCTTCGGCCGCCTGACCCCGATCGGTGCCACCGGCATCCCGGCGGACAGCGACCCCGACCGCGTCTTCCCCATCAGCCACCGCTGGAACCACGCCCTCCTCCACATGACGGCCTGGAACGCGCACCTTGACAAGCAGGTGGGGGGAACGGGCACGGTCCGTCCCCAGTCCCTGGTCCAGGAGTGCCTGAACCGCACGGAGGCCCATCTGTGGGGCGTCCTCACCAACGGCCGGCAGCTCCGGATCCTGCGCGACTCCAGCGCGCTCGCCACCGCCTCGTACGTCGAGTTCGACCTCGAAGCCATCTTCGACGGCGAACTCTTCAGCGAGTTCGTGCTCCTGTACCGCCTGCTGCACGTCTCCCGCTTCGCGGTGGCGGAGGGCGCAGCCCCGTCCGCCTGCTGGCTGGAGAAGTGGCGCACGGAGGCGATCGCGTCGGGCACGCGGGCCCTGGACCAGCTCCGCAAGGGCGTCCAGGAGGCCATCACCACCCTGGGCACGGGCTTCCTGCGCCATCCGGCGAACACGGCCCTGCGCGAGGACACGGACGTCAAGGCCCTCCACGGCGCGCTGCTGCGGCTCGTTTATCGCCTGCTGTTCGTCTTCGTGGCGGAAGACCGCGATGTGCTGCACGGCAAGGAGGCGACGGAGCAGGCGCGGGAGCGTTATGCGTCGTACTTCTCCTCGGCTCGCCTGCGCGCCCACGCCCGTCGCCGCCGGGGCACCGCCCACGGCGACCTCTACCAGGCCCTCCGGATCGTCCTGGACGCCCTCGGCGACGAGAACGGCCGCCCGGAACTGGGCCTGCCGGGCCTCGGCGGCATCTTCGACGAGACGGAGACGGACGCCCCACTGAAGGGCCTGTCCCTCTCGAACGAGTACCTCCTCACGGCCGTACGCCACCTCTCCCAGGTCCGGGACGCGGGCTCGCGGCGGTGGCGCACGGTCGACTACCGCCACCTGGACGCCGAGGAGCTGGGCTCGATCTACGAGTCCCTGCTCGAACTGGTCCCGCAGCACAGCGCGGCCGACCGGACCTTCGAGCTGGTGGAGCTGGCCGGCAACACGAGGAAGACGACGGGCTCGTACTACACCCCGTCCTCGCTCATCGAATGCCTCCTTGACTCCGCCCTGGACCCGGTCCTGGACGACGCGGTCAAGCGCGGCGAGCAGACGGCGAGCGCGGCGGGCGACCCGGACCCGTCGGACGCGATCGTCCGCGAACTCCTTTCCCTGACGGTCTGCGACCCGGCCTGCGGCTCGGGTCACTTCCTGGTGGCGGCGTCGCGGCGGATCGCGAAGCGGGTGGCGGCGGTACGGGAACGTAACCCGGAGCCCACGCTTGAGGCCGTCCGCCACGCGCTGCACGAGGTCGTGGCGCGGTGCGTCTACGGCGTCGACCTCAACCCGATGGCCGTCGAACTGGCCAAGGTGTCGCTGTGGCTGGAGGCCCTGGAACCGGGCAAGCCGCTCGGCTTCCTGGACGCTCACGTGAAGCACGGCAACGCACTGATTGGGGCGACGCCGTCGCTGCTGCGAGGCGGGATCCCGGACGAGGCGTTCAAGCCGATCGAGGGCGACGACAAGAAGTACGCCAAGACCCTGGAGCGCCAGAACAAGGCGGAACGGGGCGGTCAGCGGGGCCTCTTCGACCTCGACGGCGAGGCGAAGATCGCGAACACGGTCTTCGCGACGGGCCTGCGCCGCATCACGGGCGCCTCCTCGGACACCCTGGCCCAAGTACGCCGCCAGCAGGCTACCTACCAGGACTGGGCGGAGTCGACGGAGTACGTCCGCGCCCTGCACGCGGCCGACGCCTGGTGCGCCGCCTTCATGTGGCAGAAGAAGGCCGACGCCCCGATGGCGGTTACGGAGGAGGTCTTCCGTAACCTCCAGGACCCGTCGTCGGACGCGGCCCCGCAGTCGACGCACGACGAGATCGTGCGGCTGCGGACGCAGTACCGCTTCTTCCATTGGCACCTGGAGTTCCCGGAGGTGTTCACGGTTCCGGAGTCGGGCGCCGGGATCGACGAGGCGACGGGGTGGGCCGGCGGGTTCGACTGCGTGCTGGGGAACCCGCCGTGGGACCAGGTTCAGGTCGATGCGCGGGAGTTCTTCGCGTCCCGTCGACCGGAGATTGCCCAGGCGGCCAACATGACTGCCCGCAATCGCGCGATCAGGCTTCTGGAAGCGGAGGAACCGGAGCTCCACTCGCAGTTCGCTGAGGAGCAGCGCCGGAATGACGGATTCAAGCACTTTGTCCATGCTTCTACGCGCTTTCCGCTGACAGCTTTCGGTCGGCTCAACACCTACTCTCTCTTTGCGGAGCATGCTCGTCTGGTGACGGCACCTAGGGGACGTAGTGGCCAGATCGTCCCGTCGGGTATCGCGACAGATTCGTTTAATCAGTACTTTTTTCGCGACCTTGTGGAGAGCCGTTCGATTGCGGCGCTGTACGACTTTGAGAACCGGGCTGCCCTGTTCCCGGCCGTGGACTCTCGCATGAAGTTCAGCATCCTGTCCCTGACGGGCCGGGACCTGGGCGAGCCCGCGGCTCGATTCGCTTTCTTCCTTCATGAACCGGCTGAACTGGACGACCAGGAGAAGGTGTTCACGCTCGCACCCGAGGAGATCGCTCTCCTGAATCCCAACACTAGAACGAGCCCGGTGTTCCGGTCCCGTCGCGATGCCGAGATCACACTGGGTATCTATCGGAGGAATCAGGTTGTCACGCATGACGGTGTCACAGGTGGAAACCCGTGGGGAATCAAGCTGCAGCTGATGTTCATGATGAACTCGGTGTCTGAAGTTTTTCGCGACAAAGATCAACTGAAGAGTGCAGGTGGCGAGCTTCAAGGCAACATCTTCAGTGGGCTTTCGGATCGAATGCTTCCTTTGTATGAGGCGAAGATGGTGGGCATGTACGATCATCGTTCAGCGGATGTCGTTAAGAGTGATACCGCCACCGTTCGCAAGAATCAGCCTCGCTATATTTCAGAGGTCGAGCATGCTGACTGCTCTCGTGTTCCGATTCCAAACGCCTGGGTTTCGGAGAAGCTGGTACAGGAGCAGGTCGGTAATTCTGCCTGGTTGGCGGCATTTTGTGACGTAACTAGCCCTACAAATGAGCGAACGGTTATCTCCTCAGTTATTCCACGGGCTGCGGCTGGTGATACGCTGCCAATTCTTCACTGTGCTGATAAGCACTTGGTTGTGGGAGCTCTGAACTCCTTCGCTTTCGACTACGTCGCTCGACAGAAAGTCGCGGGCCTGCACCTCAGGTTTGGCTATGTGAAGCAGCTTCCTCTGCCGGCACCCGAAACGTTGGCGGTTCATCGGCGATTTATCGAGGGGCGAGTTCTTGAGCTCAGCTTTACTGCTCTCGACCTGACCTCCCTTGCTCGCGACCTTGGGGACACAGGCGCCCCCTTCATCTGGGAGAACGGTCGCCGGATCGTCATGCGCGCCGAACTCGACGCCCTCTTCTTCCACCTCTACGGCATCACCCGCGACGACGTCGACTACATCCTCGACACCTTCCCCATCGTCAAGCGCAAGGACGAAGCCAAGTACGGCACCTACCGCACCAAGGACCTCATCCTCGCCGAGTACGACCGGATGGCGGCGGCCGGCGTCAGCCTGACCAACCCCCTCGTGGACGGCGAGAACTACACCTCCACCCTCACCCCGCCCCCCGGCCACGGCCCCCGCCACGAAGGAACCGGAGAGTGACGAGTCCGCCGCCGGCCGGGGCACGGGCCGAGGCGGTCGCGCGGGAGCGGGAGCGGCTGCGGGCGCTCAGGGAGCGCAGGGAGGCTCAGAGCGCGGACTCGGGAATCGACGGGTTCACCGTACGCAGATGGCGGAAGGTGGGGGTGCTCGGAGCCCAGGCGGTGCCGCGCGCCCACACCCTGCTCCGGCGACTCGCCGACTTCGCGCGCGACACGGCTCACGACGTCGCGCATGACGCACTGACCGACGCCCTGCGCGACGAACCGGACGACCGGCTGCTGCCCGCTGTCCGGGCCGTACTCGAACGGGCCGACCCGGCCGCGGTCGCCGCGACGCTCACGGAGGTGCACGCGGGCGGCTTCCTGTGGCTGTCCGAAACCGGGGAGCAACGGCTTACCGCGCTGACGGCGGGCGACGACACCGTCGCCGTCTCCGGGAGCGAGGACCCCTCTGGGGCTTTCGCTCTCCTCGCCGCGTTCGCGGCGGAGAGTCCGGCCGCCTTCCCGCCCCGGATGCTGCCGCGGGTGCTCCCCTGGATACCGCTGAGCGTCCTCGACGACCTGATCGACGCCGGAGTGGTCGGCCCCGAGCACCAGCCCTGGCAGTACCGGGCGGAGGAGACGGATCACGCGTACCTCAAGGCCCGGCTGGTCCCCGACCAGGTGACCGACGAGCAGGCGTCCGCGCTGCAGTGGACGGCCCGGGAGCGGCGGAGCGCCTTCCTCGCCGGGGGCGAGCCGCTGTCCTCGGCCGGTGACGTCTACGACCTCCTGGAGCGGGTCGCCGACGGCGACGCCTCGGTCGTGAAGGAGCTGGAACGGGAGCTGCCCCGTGACCTGGTGCTCCGACTGCGCCGGCTCCTGGACGGGGTCGCGGTCGGCAACTGGGACCGGGACATATGGGAGGACCGGGGGTTGTGGCGGCTCATTTTCGCTCTGTGGGAGCCCAAGGCGGCCGTCAACCCATCGCGCTCGCCGCTGCACGCACTCATGGCTCTGCGTCAGGCCTACGACCTGCTGTGCATGAACGACCTCGCACGTGCCTCCGCTCAGATCGACAAGCTGGTGTCGTACGAGTCCGCTGACCCGGCCTGCCGGGCCGAGGCCCTCAACTTCCACGCGTACACGCTGCTGCTCCGAGAGGAACTCGATGCCGCGTCCCTGGTCCTGGAAGGCATCCGCGACGCGCACGAGCGGGCGGAGTCCAACCTTCGTATGCTCCGGCGGCGTCAGGCGGTTTCCCGCAACGACAGACCGGCGGCCTCCAACCCCTATCTCGACCTCGGGCTGCCGCACGGCGCACCGAGTTGGACGACCCGGTACCGGGACCTCCGCCGGGAGCATGTGCGTGATGTGGACATGAGCGCGCAGCTCAACAGCGCGATGAAACGCATCAGGGACGCCGAGCGTGACGAGGACTGGTCTGGCTTCTTCGTGCTGCCGCTCGACCTGGACGTGTTCGAGCTTCCGGACGAGGTGCCGGTCACGTTGGTCCCGCCCCTGACCCCCCTGACCAGGCGAACGACATCTCATTCTCCCGAAGGCCTGGCGCTCGTGCGGCAGCGGGCGGTGGCGGATCTGCTGCCGCACCTGCTCAGCGCGCCCCGGCGCCCCGATCGCAACGCAAGGACGCACACACCGTGAAGAAGGTGCCCCGCAGCCAGCGGAAGACCTCGGTGGTTCCCAAGCGGGTTCCTGCCAAGGGGAACAACGGCCTCAAGCATCGTCGGGACAAGCGGCGAGCGGAGGCCGATGCCCCTGCTGCCCCTGCGCAGGCTTCCCGCCGACTCCCCGCAGACTCCCCGCGCACCTACCGCCCCGAGGAACTGCTCAGCCCCCACATGATGCTTGCACGTTTCACCGAGCGGGCGACCGAGCTCCTGACCGCTGTCCCGGAGGAGGAGATGCCGACGCAGACCGCTGTGGCGGCTGCCCTGCGCCAGGCCGTTCTGGAGGCGTTCCGCTCCCGGGAGGAGTACGTGGCCCGGATGGTCGAGGTCGATCTGCTCGCCGGCGCGCCCAAGCAGAACGCCAACTCGCTGCGGAGGGGCATCCGTGCCGCCCTGCTGGACCAGGGAGTGCGGTGCGTGGACGCGCCTGACGGCGAGCACGAGCTCTTCGTGGTGGTGGAAGGCGACGGTGAGGCGTTCGAGGTGCTGCGTCCGGCTTACGTGGACCAGGCCACCGGAAAACTGGTGCTCGCCGGGCAGCTGCGCCGCCTGGCCGCCCCGGACGGAGCGGGCGACTCGGCCGGGAGCGACGACGCCGCGAACGGGGAGGGCATGTGACCGCGACCGGAATCGATTTCGGTACCACCAACTCCGTGGTGGCCCAGTGGCTGGGCGATGACGTCGACGTGCTGTCGCTGGACGCCCACCACATCGACGCCGACTGGCGTCATCCCGGCTTCGAGTACCTCTTCCCGTCGGTAGTGGGCATGAGCTCACTGCGCCGGGGAGCGTTGTTCGGCTGGGAGGCCAAGCTCCGCTCCGAAGAGGCGGCCGAGGCCTGCAAGCGACTGCTCAAGAGCGACGAGTACGTCACGATCCACGGCCGCAGGTTCGCGGCCACGACGGTGGCGGCCGGTGTCTTCCAGGCCATGCGCAAGGGCGCGGAGCACAACCTCACCGCCATCGACCAGGCCGTGATCACCGTGCCCGCCAACGCCACGGGAGCCGCCCGCTACCGCACGCGCGCCGCCGCGCGGTTCGCCGGCATCGAGGTCCTGGCGCTGCTCAACGAGCCGACCGCGGCGGCGATCTCGTACGTGCACGAGCTGCGAGAGGCTCGCACCATCCTCGTCTTCGACTGGGGTGGCGGCACGATCGATGTCACCGTGCTCGACTACCAGGACGGGTTCTTCGAGGAGCTTGCTTCACGGGGTGTGACCGAGCTGGGGGGCCTGGAGATCGATCGCCGCCTGCGTGACCTCGTCCTCGAACGGTCTCCGGCGCGATCGGCGTGGACGCCCGCGCAGGAGCGGCAGTTCGGGCTGGACGTGGAGCGCAGCAAGATCCGCCTGTCCTCCGAGGAGTCCGTCACCATCAGGACTCCGGACGGCGACACCGTCGAGGTGTGGCAGGGGGAGTTGGAGGACGCCGTCACCGACCTCGTGGACCGCGCTCTCGCACCGGTTCAGCAGTGCCTCAGCGACCTTCACATGGCGCCCCTGGATGTGGACGCGGTGCTGATGATCGGTGGCACGAGCCAGATCCCGAGCGTCCGGACCGCCGTCGCCGAGGTCATGCAGCAGCAGCCCGTCGAGGTCGATCTGTGCGATCCCATGACTGCGGTCGCCCGAGGCGCCTCCATCGCGGCAGCCGTGCTGTCGGGGGAAGCTGACGGCGTGATCCAGGTGGCGACGAGTCACGCCCTGGGCACGGTCGTCACGGACGACTCCGGACAGCGGGCGTTCAGCCAGATCATCCCGCGCAACTCACCCCTGCCGTGGAAGGAGCGCAAGAGCTACACGCCTCGCCGGGACAACGCACGCAGCCTTGCCGTGGAGATCTGGGAAGGAGACCCCGACCGTCCCCTCGACCACGCTGACAACGTGCAGCTGACGGACCTCCGCCTCACCTACCAGAATCCCCGGGCCCGCGAGGACTCCCGCTTCCTGCTGGAGTACACGTACGACACCAACGGGCTCCTGCACGTCAAGGCGACCCTTGAACGCACCGGCGAGGAAGTGCTGAACGAGGAGATCAAGAGCTTCAGCTCCGGTGGTCCGACGCCGGCGGTGCGCAAGGAACTCGATGATCTGCTCGCGGGCAACACGGTCACCACGCTCCTGCCGACGCAGACGCGGAGGCGATCCGCGGGCTCGGCTTCCAAGGCGCTCGTGGTCGACGGATCCAACCTGGCGTGGATCGGCAGGTCGCCCCGACGACCCGGTGTATACGGCAGGGACGACCGGCCCTCCTACGCCCAACTGCTGTCCGCGCGCGACGCCCTGGCATCGCGGTATCCCGATGCAGTGCTCCACGTGGTCGTCGACGCCACCTTCCGGCACAAGGTCGCAGAGGAGGAACGCGCCGCGGTGGACTCTGCGCTCGCTACAGGGAACCTCATCCAGCCCCCGGCCGGAACCGAGGGCAAGGGTGACGCGCTGGTCACGGCGATCGCGCAGGACACGGACGGAATCGTCGTCACCAACGACAACTACGCCGAACTGCAAGGCAGGTACACCTGGTTGCGGGACAAGGAGCGGGTGCTCGGGGCCACCCTGACCCAGGGCATGTGGGTCTTCACGCCGCGCACCTGCGTACCACCCCGTCATCGGATCGTACGAGCGGAGGCGTTCCAGCAGTCGCGGGCCCTGATTCCTCCGAGCCCAGATCCACTGCCCGAGTTCAGGTACCACCGCCCTCACGAGGAGTAGTGATGACTGGCGGGGCGGTGAACGACAGGACGAGCCTCAGAGCCGAGATGCTGGCGCTCCTGCTCGAGCCGTTGGGGGTGGATGCCATGGTCGGGCCGGCCGCGCTCCAGCGATTCGCCAAAGAGGTGGACATGGTCGCCCAGGCGCGTGGGTGTGCCGGCCTGCCGCCGTCCGGGAGCACCCTTTCGTGGGTGTCCGACGCGGTGGCGGCGTGCGTCGAGGAGCACGAGCTGGCCCGCCTGACAAGGGCTGGAGGCCGGACTCCGGCGCCGGACGGGGGTAGATCCCTTCGGGAACTGAAGCGGCTGGAAGGACTGCGGACTCATCTCCAGGCGCTGGAAGGCGTGCCGGTGGAAGCGCTTCGGGTGGACGCCGCGGCGGTGGCGGCCGCGGAGCGGCTGCTGCCCGAAGTCCTGGAGCCGTGTCGTCGTGCGGACCGGGAATGGCCCGAGGAGATCTGGCGCTCGATCCGTGAGATCGACATCGAACCCGCGCTGGCCGACCTCGGTCGTCGACGAGGAGGCCGGAAGGCGGCGGAGGCGCGCGAGCTCGTGCTCAGGCACAGTGCTGCGGCGGCCTGGAATCTGCGGAACCGGGAGCTGGTGTCGCTGCTGGAGAAGGTGCGGGACTTCGTCGCCGCGGAGGAGTCGTACGAGGCGGTCCTGTCCGAGCGGCCGCAGTGGTGGCGCTGGCTCGCACCGGACGCGCGGTTCGGGTTCAGGTCGGATCGACGTGACGCTCTGCTCTGGGCGATCGAGGTCCGTGACACCGGTGCCGTGTCCGGAAGTACGGTGGATATGCTCGCGGACGACAGCGTGCGGGCGGTGATCGGGCATGGGCTCGCGACGGCGCCCGTGAACACGGCCGTGTCTCCGGCCGCGCCCGCCGCGAGCTCGGCCGCACGGCTCACGGCGGGGCTGCTGGCGGTCGCCTCCCGGACCGATGTCAACGAGTTGCGGGCGTTCGAGTCCTGGTACACGAAGAACGTCGAGTCGTTCGACCGCGTGGCGGCGGCCATGGACCTGTGGCGAACCGAACCGGATCACCGCGAGGCCCTCAGGGCCCTGGTCGGCGAGCTCGCGTCCGGGGCGGTGGACACGAGCCGATCGGCCTACCGCGATATCCAGACCGCTCTCCGGGAGGAGGCCGAGGCTCGTCCTTCGCGAGCGCCGTACTCCGCGCACGCGATCGAGAGCGAGGGCCTCGTCGGGGTCATCCGCCGCATCGGAGCGCTCGAACGCGAACTGCGCGATGCCGTACGGGGCATGCCCATGGCGAGAGGCAGGCTGCGCGTGGCCATCGCGGGAAGGACCAAGTCCGGGAAGACCACGCTGCGCAAAGCGCTGACCCGTGAGGCGGACCGGACCGGGATCGGGCGAGGGGCGCATCGCACCACGCGGGAGACCTCCGCGTTCCACGTCGGCTCTGTGACGTACCTCGACACGCCCGGCGTCGCCGCGAAGGACGACGACCTCGACGCCACGCGTGCTCGGGCCGCGTGCGACAGCGCCGACGCGGTGATATGGAACTACGCCGACACGCTGCGTGAGGAGGAGTCCGCCGAGCTCCAGCGACTCCTCCTCACGGGGAAACCTCTGCTCGCTGTCGTCAATGTGAAGGGAAAGGTCGACGAACCGCACCGTCTTGAGCGTTTCGCCAAGGATCCGGAGAGAGAGTTCGCGTCGGCGACGGGTCACACGGTTCGGATCGAGCAGGTCTCCGCAGCGGTCGGCGTCACGGCGCCCGTCGTCCTCCCGGTCCACTCCGGTGCCGCGCACGAAGCGTTGTCCACGGCGGACCGCGAGCTGGGGGACAGGGCCCTTCGGGCGAGCAGGTTGCCCGAGCTGGAGCAGTCCCTCACCCGGCTCCTGGCCGACCGTGCGATTCCGCTTCGTGCGGTTCGCCTGGCCGAGGACGTGCGGGCGCCGCTCGCGGCGTTCCACGACCGGCTGATCGAGGAACTCCCCGGGATCGATCTCGCGCTTGCCGAACTCGCATGCTCGACGCCGCGTGACCGGGCAGAGTCGCTGGAAGCCTTCCGGACAGCGGGCCGGGACACGCGTGACCTACTCGAAGCCGAGCGCCACCGCGCCAAGGAGCGGGTGCCGGAGGTGGTTCGGGACCTGGGCGGCGTGGCTGACGCGCAGCGGTGGAGCGACTTCGTCACCGGTTTGGACCTGGAGGGACTTCTCTCCGGTCTCGGGGACACGTTCGAGCAGGAGGCGCGGAAACGGGGGATGCTTCTGCGCGTGCGGGCGAGCGCCACGGACCATCAGGACGACGCGCAGCCGCGTGTACGACCGCGTCCTGATCTGAAGGAGCAGGCCGCGAGCCTGGGCACGGCGGCCGTCAAGGGGGCGGCGACGGCCCTTCTGGGCTCTGTCGCCGCCAAGGGGATCCCCAAGAAGCTCGCGGTCCCCCCTCCCGCGGCGACGTTGGTCTACGCGGTGGAGGGCCTGGCCGGAGCGGCGAAAGCGGTGAGCGGTGAGGTTGCCCGCGCGCGGCGGGCGAAGGACGGGTGGACCAGCACGACCACGACCGAGGCTGAGGCCTGCCTCGATGACCTGTTCGACGGACTTGCGGCATGGTCGGCTCGTATCACCGATGACGCGACGGCTCAGATCGATGCCCGGTTCGAGGCACGGTCCGCGGACATCAGGGTCACGCGGGAGCGGTTCGAGCGACTCTGCGGGCTGCGGACGGCCGTGCGGTCCGCCCTCGACGCGATCGACCTCGTCCTGGCGCGCCGGCTCCTGGCTCTCGCGGGAGGGGACCCGGCGGCGATCCGTCGGGCACGTCGGACGCCGGGAGTCGAACTTCGTGTCTGGGCCGACGCGTCCCGCGTCGCGGACGTGCGGTCGTGTCTGCGGGACCAGTTCGTGGACGTCCTCACCGAACGGATCGAGATCCGCGCGGATCTCGGATGGCTCGGCACCCTCGAAGGAACCGAAGGGAACACAGATGGCTGACGGTGGTCCGGTCGACGCGCCCACGATCGACGGGGGCCGAAGCGCTCTCGTACTCGCGCTGGCCGCACGTGCCGAAGAGGTCCTGGGCGCTCACCCTCGCACTCGCGCCCTGACCACGAGCCTGCCTCGTGCGGACACGAGCCCGCTGCGGATCGCACTGCTGGGCCCGTACAGCGCGGGGAAGTCCACGCTCGTCGCGGCACTGCTCCGGCTCCCGTCGGCCGACATCGTCGATCTCGTCGACGCGGCGCCCAAGACGCACGAGGCGACGTCGTACGAGTGGAACGGAGCGACGCTGGTCGACCTGCCCGGGACGCTGTCGGGTATCGACGGGCACGCCGATGCGGCGCGGGGCGGCGTACGTGGTGCGGACGCGCTGATGATCGTGACAACGAGCGAACTGCCGGGCGAAGCAGAGACCAGGACGATTCTGCAAGCTCTCGACGCTGACGGGTTCGCTGACCGGAGTGTGGTCGTCGTCAACAAGATGAACGCCGAGAACAGCGATCGCGATGTCGTCCTCGACGAGATCCGCGGGCGCCTCGGGCCTTTCGCCGACCGCGTCCCGATCGTCCCCACCGACGCACGCGACTACATCGACGCGCTCCATGACCCCACTCTCTCGTCCGATCAGCGACAGTGGCTTGTCGCGGAGAGCGGTATCGACGCTCTGGCGGCCGAGTTGCGGAGAATGACCGCGCCCGGTGTCAGCGGTGTCCGGCCCAAGGCTCAGGCCTTCGAACTCCTTCGAGTGCTGGCGGACGCCGAGCGGCAGTGGGTGCTGGACGGCGAGGAACTCGATGCCGCGGAGAGCGCGAAGAAGGTCGAGGAGTCGGTCTACCGGGCGAAGGAGCGTGTGCTGAGCGCCCTGGTGAGAGAGAGCGAAGTCGTCGCTTCCAGGATCACGACGGCCGGAGACAGGGCCGCTGCCGGCGTCTCGGAGAAGGACGAAGTCTTCCCCGACCGCGTCACTCGTGCCGTCCAGGAGGAACTGGAGCGTGCGAGCAATGAGTTCGACGCGAGCTTCTCTTCGTCGGTGAGGACGGCGTTCGACGCGCTGGTCGCCGAGTACGGAACCGGTGTGCCCGAGCCTGAATCCTGGGTGAACGACCTCGAAGCACGCGAGACGACGTTCGACGGGTCCCCGGATGGCACGCCACCGTTGACGCAGGGGGTCAAGGAAGCGGCGAAGAAGGCCGCGAAGGTGGGTACCGAGAAGGCGGGCGAGTGGATCGGGAAGATCGCGGACGGCGGTAACGGGCCGGGAAGCGCGGCCTCCGCCGTCGTGGAAAAGCTCAGCAAGAACCGGGTGGGCCGGAAGATTCTCGACGCCGGAGGGAAAGTCACCAACGGCGCGGAGAAGTTCAAACCGTGGGGCAAGACCAAGGCGGCCGGCAAGGTAGCCGGTACGGCCCGCAAGGTGCAGTGGGTGCTGGCAGTCACGGGGCCGTTGATGGACCTGACGAGCGTCGCGCAGGACCAGAGCAAGTGGATGGCGCTCAACAAACGGCGGAAGCAGATCAAGGATCACTTCGACGAGAAAGCGCGCGAACAGCGGACCGCTCTCACCGATGCCGGTGAGCGGTACCTGAGCGAGTGGATCACCGAGGTGGAACGGTCGCTCAGCGGTCTCACGAAGCGGGGCTCGGACATCAAAGCCGAGCGTGAAGCGGCCCTGACGGCGATCAAAGGCCTCCGCGACGAGGCCGAGAAGTTGGTCGGGCCGACCCGCTGACCTGACGGACCGTGGTCCCGGCGGTGAACGCGCCCCGTGACCACGGCCGCCGGGACAGGCGTTCAGGTTCCGATGCGAATCCTCGCCGACCGCGACCAGGTGTCCCGGCCGGGGCGCTCGGGCCCGTCGGAGTGTCGGCGCCGTTAGCCTGTCGGTATGACGGAGCGTGTCGTGCCCGGCCGCGCGGACGGCCTGATCACCGTGGACGCCGCCGACGCGCTGTGGGTCGGGCTGACGGCGGGCGGCGCCGTGCCGACGGCTTCCGGGGCGTTCACCCGCTCGCCCGCCCGTGCCCGGACGGGGTACGTCCTGCTCGGGAGCCGCGTGGTCGCGACGGCCAGGGTGGGCGGCGGTCGGTGGGGCGTCGCGGAGCGCGAGGTGCGCCGGGCGGCCGCGGAACTGAACGCGGTGGTCATGGACCGGCGGGACCTGGTCCGCGTCGGCCCGTTCCGCGGAGCGCCGGAGCCGGAGCCGGAGCCGGAGCGCGACGAGGAGACGCCGCTGCGCTGGCGGTGGCGCGTCGCGGGGGAACTGGGGGAGCCGGGCGGCGGGCGCGACACGGCACGAGGCCGGCCGGCCGTGTCATCTGGCGGGGATCGACTGGCGACGGCTACTCGTGGAGCACGCTCCCGACGGGACCCGGCGGACGTGGTGGCTGCCGCGCGGGGTGGTGAGGCTGCTCGACGCGGCCGAGCACGCCGAGACGCGGTGGCTGCGAGCCGCGCGGACCCGTGAGACGGGTACGGCCGTGGCCGAGCCGCCCTCCCGCCCTCGGCGGGCCGGGGACGCAGACGGGCGGCGCGCGACGAGCCCTGAGGGCCCCGCCGCCTCACCGCGCCCGTACGGTAAGGAATTCGAAGGCCAGTTGTACTCGGTGCTCAGCAGGAAGCCTGGCATCGCCAGGAAGGTGGCCGAGTGGGTGTGCGCCGTCTGCGGCGGCGAGCCCGCCGCAGTGCTCGACCACTGCCACGAGCACGGCTACGTCCGCGCCCCCGTCTGCCAGTCCTGCAACACGCGGGAACGCCCCGACCATCTGTACGCCAACGACGTCCGCGTCGCGAACCGCTACACCCGCCTCTTCCACACCGACGCCAGCGACTGGCTTCGCCACTGGCACCGCTGCACCGGCTGTCGCGCGCGCACCACCCTGCCGCTGCCGCACCTCGCCGCGTGGACCGCTTTCATAGCCTGCCGGCCGCTGCGCCCGACCCACCGGGCCCCGCGCGGGCGCGAGCCCTGCGGCACCCTGCGCGTGTCCTGGACGGGCAGTCAGAACGCGCCCCGGTCCTGCCTGTTCACGGTCACGGTCGATTTCTGCCCCGCCGGCGAGCATCGTGTCCTGGCGCAGGTCCCCTACCGTGAGGCCGCCGAGCGGTTCCGTGGCTGGCTCGCCGAGACGGCCCCCGCCGTGGCCGCCGCGTCCGGCCCCGACCGCCTGGACGGCCTCCCCGCCCAGCCCCGGCCGGTCGTCGTGGACCCCGGCGGCGAGGGCCTGGGACTGTTCTGAGGTGAGGAGCCGCCCGCCGCGTACGGCGACGGGCGGCCCCCGCGTGACGCCGGGCGGGGAGCGCCGCTCAGTCCTCCGCCGCGTACCGCACGAACCGCGTCCAGCCCTCACGGCCGACCGCGAAGGGCCGGCGCTCCACGTCCTTGGAGTCCCGGACGTGGACGGCCTGCGGGGTGACGGCGACCTCGACGCAGCTGTCGCCCTGGGTCCCGCTGTAGCTGGACTTGAACCAGGCGAGTTCGGTCGTACTCATAGCTCTCCTCGCAGACGCTCCAGCAGGCCCCGCGACTCCTTGGGGTTGAGGGCCTGTGAGCGCAGTGTGTCATAGCGCTGACAGAGCAGACTCACCTCTTTCGGGTCGGAGATCAGCCGCCCGTTCTGCTGCCCTTCGGAGTACCCGAGCCGCCGCCCGTCCGGAGTCTCAAGGAGTTGCACCGGCCCGTCCAGGCAGCCGTGGAACTCGGCCTCCAGCGGCACCACTTGCAGGGTCACGTTGCGCGGTGCGCTCAGGTTCAGCACCCGGTCCAACATGCTCCGCTGCACCTCCGCCCCGCCCAGCCTGCGCCGGAAGACATGCTCCTCCACGATGAAGCTGAACGGGACGGTCGGCCGCTCGTACAGCATCTTCTGCCGCTTCAGGCGTGCGGCGAGCTGGGTCTCCAACTGCCGTTCCGTCAGCAGCGGGATGCTGTTGTCGAACACCGCCCGCGCGTACGCCTCCGACTGCAGCAGCCCCGGCACGAGCCGACACTCGTACGTGTACAGGCTGACCGCCACCTTCTCAAGGCGTGCCCATCGCCGGAACCACACCGCGAGACCCGCCTCGGCGCGGGTGAGGAACGGGGCGGACCTCCGCAGCGCCCCCGTGTTCCCCAGGGCCCCTTCCCCTCGCTCGACGAACGCCTCGTCCGGCATCCGCCGCCCCAACTCCACCGATTCCACCGTGTGCTTGGAGAAGCGGACGATCTCCGCGAACTCGGCCCTGCTGAGCCCCGCGTGCTCCCGCAGGGCCTGGACGACGGCCCCGAAGGTCCGCAGGCTGTCCGACGGATCGGGCTCCCGGCCCTGCTCGTCCGTCTCGTCCGCCCCGTCCGTCACGATCTCGACGTCCTCAGCCACCCGTGGCCACCTCCCGACGCACCCGTACCTCGACCGCCGTCCCGGCGATCGACAGCACTCAGCGTGACGCGTCGCCCCCGTACCGTCTACCGAATGTGCCCGTACGCTGACGCAGCGTACGGGTCTCGCTCCTGGCGCGTGCTCCCGCGCCCCCGCCACGCTGGCCTCATGTACGCGATCACGCCCCATCAGCACTCCACCGTATGGACGTTCGCCCAGCAGCTGTCCTCGACCCGTCGCGGTGCCCGCCTCGCCCGCCTGCTCGTCGCCGAGCGGCTGACGGCCTGGGAGGTGTCACCCAGCGTGGCCGAACGGGCGGTACAGATTACCGCCGAACTCGCGGCCAACGCCGTCCTGCACGGCCGTGTCCAGGGCCGTGACTTCCGGGTCGCCCTCACCTGCGCGGCGGCGTCCGGCGGTGTCCGCATCGAGGTCACCGACCCGCGCGGCGAACGGCTTCCCACCCCATCGCCAGGCCCCGGAGGCATCCCCTCCGACACCGAGTCGGGCCGAGGGCTCCTCCTGGTGGCCGCCCTGGCCGACCGCTGGGGCATGGAGCCGTACCCACCGAGTGGCAAGACGGCGTGGGCCGAGATCGGGCCGGGCGGTGCCGCCCGAAGTCACGAACCCGGACCCCCAACACGTTGATCGCCTCGACCGTGGCCGCCCGGTGGGCTCCGACAGCCGACCACCGACGAGCAGCCTGGGGGAGGGTGCGCACAGAGCCGCGCGGGCAGGCTCGGTGTGGAAGGATTCGAGTATCCGAGGACGGCCGGGAGGAGGGCAGCCATGATCGACAGGTTCACGGACGGGCTTCTCACACCCGCCGAGACGTCGTCCTACCTCCAGATTCCCTCCTCCACCCTGCACAGCTGGCTCCAGGGGAGGGCGGCCGGAGCGCCGCTCGTCCACAGTGTCGACCCCGTGCGGCGAGAACAGCCCTCGGTGCCGTTCGTGGCGGTGGCCGAGGCGTACGTCCTGCGGTCGCTGCGGGACCTCGGGCTCAGGATGAGCGAGATCCGGGAGGCGGCCGGGGCGGTGCGGGCGGCCTTCGACACGCCGTATGGCCTGGTCTCCCGGCGCATCGCCACGGACGGCGTGGACATCTTCATCGAGCACGCCCCCGACGACCTGCGCAGGGCCCGTGACGGGCAGGCGCCGATCCGGGAGGTCGTCGCGGACTACCTGCGCTACCTGTCCTGGGACGCGGGGGACGATTTCCCGTCCAGTCTCCGGCTGCGGCAGTACCCGGCCTCCGTGCCGGTCGTGATCGACCCCCGGTTCGGGCACGGCCTGCCGGTGATCGAGGCCAACCGGGTGCCGGTGAAGGCACTGACCGACCTGTGGGAAGCCGGCGAGTCCGTCGAGGACATCGCGTACGAGTACGACATGGAGCCGGAGCAGGTGGACGCGGTCCGCCGGGCTGTGGTGCGCCTTGCCGCCTGAGTTCTTCCTCGACCGCAACCTCGGACGGCGCGTCGCCGAGGAACTGCGTGCCCGTGGATGGACCGTGCACAGGATCGGCGAGGTCTTCGCGGGCGACGCCCAGGACGTACCGGACGAGGAGTGGATCCTCCACGGGCTCGCCCAGGGGTGGGTGCCCCTGTCGAAAGACGGGCGGATCAAGACACGCGACCGCGAGATCCGGCCGGTCCACGAGCACGCGGCCGTACTCTTCTATCTGGACAACCAACAGCTCCGCAGCCTGGAGATGGTCGAGCGTCTCCACATCTGCCGCGAGGCGATCCACCGGGCGGTCGAAAGGGGCGGCCCCGCCGCCTATGCCGTCCGAGCGGACCGTATCGAGCGCACCTGGCCTTGACTCGCGCACCGCCCCCGCCACCCCCTCCGGGGGGCCGCCCCCACGCCGGGCGGTGCGCCGCGCGCCCATGCCGACTCACAGCCGATGGCGTCGTCCCCGTCGTGGTCCAGCCGGTGCGCCGCGAGCCGACCGAGGCGGACGGGAGACCGTCTTCCGGCGCTGTCAGGCCCGGAGTATGTCGGCCACTTGGTGGAGCGCGTCCTCGCGGTGCTGTTCGCGCGCCGCGCGGACCTCGGGGTCGGGCGACCACAGTGCCTGCCGGCCCAGGTGGTACGTACGCACCACCTGGAAGCGCTCCTGGCCGGCGAAGGTCGGGTGCGCCTTCTCCAGCCGCCGCCAGGTGGCCTGCGCGTCGCCGCCCTGGAGCAGGACGACGCGGAGGTCCGGCACCAGTCCGAGGAGGCGCGCGAGGGCCTCGGCGCCGGCCTTCTGTTCGGAGGCGTCGGGCTTCCGGTTGATGTACCAGGGGTAGGCGTTCCAGGGCGTGACGTCGCGGGCGCCGATGCCGGCCTGTTCGAAGGCCCGGCACTGACGCTCGGCGGTCGGGTCGTCGTTCTCCGTGCACAGGAAGCCCGAGCCGGTGCCGTCCTGGGTCTTGGGCCCCGGATCGCGCAGTACGGACAGCACGCGCGCCTCGGTTCCGCCGTGCCAAGGAGCGACGTACGGCATCCAGCCCCTGCCGTCCTGGTCCCGCAGGCCGTCGACCAGCTCGTTGATCGCGCGGACGTGTGCCGCGTACCGGTTCCGCTCCTGGTCGGTACGGAACGTCTCGTTCGCCATCTGTCGCGCCATGTCGTCCTCCCCTGCCGTCTCCACCCGAGTGCGCGTCGACAGGGGCGGTGCTCGGCCTCCTACGCTAGAGGGTGGCGCTGACATGTGGGGGCGAGGCCCGAGACGTCAGAAGGCGGGTGAGGGCGGCAGCCAGCCCACCGCGCGGAGTGTCGGCATGACCCGGGTGATGACGTACGCCGTGACCGGGGTCTCGTCGTCGTCCACGGGGAAGTACAGCGCGTGCTGGAGGGGCTTCACATCCTGAGGGTGCTCCAGATCGACCAGGGGGAGGTCCCCCCGGTCGAAGGCGGGTTCCAGCGTGACGCCGGGACGGCTCGTCAGAGTCCGCAGGAGCGACAGCCCGCACTGCGTGGCGAGTTGCGCCGTGGTGAGGGACTTCTTGAAGCCGGCCCGGTCCGAGCCGGTCCTCGGTATGACGGTCCAGGCCATGAGGCGCAGGCGGCCCCTTCCGGCGGGCACGGCCTCGATGCCTGCGCGGCGGCGGCCGTGCAGATTGGCCAGGAGGGCGGGCATCTCGGGAACCACCGACGGCTGGTGGAGGACCAGGTCCCGCTCACCGTTGTCCCAGCGGGTGTCGTGCAGAGTGAGTTGAGGGCGACCGGGCAGGACGAGACGCCATTCCACGGCGGTCCCGTTCTCCGTGGATCCGGAGCAGGTGGCTCCGTGGCGCGTTGCGCGGGTGCCTGACCGCCGCAGGGTCAGCTGGTCCGTAAGTCTCATGACGGTTGAGCTTCTCCTCAAGGGGTGGGGCCGTGCGGCCGTCTGACTGTCACCCATGCCGCCCGGATCCGCGATCGTACACAGATTCGCATGAAGTCTGGTGGGAAATATCCGTTGACGACGTCAACGTGTCTGCGCCACTCTGGGGCTCCCGGGTTCGAACTTCGCCGTCACACCCGCCGCCTCCCGTGCATGGAGCCACACCGTGAGCGACCAGCCCCACCCCTCCCTCCGTGACCTCGTCCTCCAGCGCCTGGCCGCCGCCGGCTTGGAGCCGGAGACGGCGGATCTGCTGCGCGACCTCTTCCCCGGGACTCAGGCCGGAAGCGCCTCCCGAACCGGTCCTCTCTTCCTCCGCTCCATCACGGCCGCCGGGTGGCGAGGCATCGGCCCGGAGACCACGCTCGGCCTCACCCCCGCACCGGGCCTCACCGTGGTCGCCGGACGCAACGGCTCCGGTAAGTCCAGCTTCGCCGAGGCCGCCGAGATGGCACTGACGGGCGACAACTTCCGCTGGCAGGACCGTACTCAGATCTGGCGGCAGGGGTGGCGGAATCTGCACGATCCGGCAGCTCCCCGCGTGGAGGTGGAGTGCCGCCGTGACGGTGCCGACACGCCCGTCACCGTTCGCAGGAGCTGGCACGGCGACGGGCTGGGCGACGCACGGGTGGCGGTCCACCGGCCAGGCCTGCCCGGCGGAGAGCTGGGCGAGGTCGTCGGCGCGGAGGAGCTCGCGCTGTACCGGCCGTTCCTCTCGTACAGCGAACTCGGCGCCGTGATCAACGGCCCCATGACCGCCCTCCATGACGGACTCGCCCAGATCCTCGGCCTGGAGCAGCTCTCCGAGGCCTACAAGGAGGCGGGAGCCCGCCTCAAGGCGATCAAGGACGGCGAGAAGAAGGCCACCGACCTGGCAGCCACGATCCTCACCGAACTGCGGGGCTCCGGCGACCCGAGGGCCGTCGCGGCCGCAGAGGTTCTCTCCGCACGCCGCCCGGACCGCGAACGCGTTCGCACCCTCCTCTCCGCACGGCTCGAGGGCGACAACGCCGAACTCGAAAGGCTGCGCGGGCTCTCCACCCTCGAAGGGCCTGATCTGAGCGACATCAGCGGTGCCGTGACGCGGCTGCGGGAAGCCGCGGCCCGGGCCGATGACGCGCGGTCCGGCTCCGCCGAGGACGCCCGTCGTCTCTCCGACCTCCTGGAGCGGGCGCTCGACCACCGGCGGCGGGCGCGGACCGCCGACTGCCCCGTCTGTGACACGCCCGGACTGCTCGACGACGACTGGGCGGTGCGCGCCCGGGAGCAGGTCGAACGGCTCCAGCACGAAGCCGCGGAAGCGCAGTCCGCGCGCGACGACCTGCGCGGCGCCATCCGCGCCGTCCACGATCTCGTCCAGCCCGTCCCCGTATGGCTCCGGCCGGAGGACTCGCCGCTCGCCGCCCTCTGGCGGGAATGGTCCCTGTGCCGGAGCGCGACCGACCCCCGCCCGCTGGCGGATCAGGTTGAGCGCCTTTCGGCCGCCCTCGCCGACGCCTGCCGACAAGAGAGCGAGCAGGCGGCCCGCCTGCTCGCTGATCAGGACGCCGGCTGGCAGCCGCTCGGGGTGCGCCTCGCCGAATGGCTGGCCGCCGCCGACCGGGCCGCCGAGGCCGCATCGCTCGGCAAGCGGCTCAAGGACGCTCAGACCTGGCTCAAGAAGGTCACCGACGAACTCCGCGAGGAGCGGCTGCGCCCGTTCGCCGACCAGTCGCAGACCATCTGGAAGCTGCTCTGCGAGCGCAGCAGCGTCACGCTCGGCTCGATCGGCCTCACGGG
Organism: Streptomyces sp. NPDC053755; assembly: GCF_040677675.1. Classification (NCBI taxonomy): domain Bacteria; kingdom Bacillati; phylum Actinomycetota; class Actinomycetes; order Kitasatosporales; family Streptomycetaceae; genus Streptomyces; species Streptomyces sp. NPDC053755. The sequence goes on from NZ_JBFASK010000002.1 coordinate 195,741, forward strand.
GACGGCCAACCAGCGCAAGGTGAAGCTCGACGTGTCCGTGGACGCCATGGACGCGCCCGCCTTCGGCGTGATGAGCCAGGGTGAACTGCACTCGCTCGCCCTCTCGCTGTTCCTCCCTCGCGCCACCCACCCCGGCAGCCCCTTCGGGTTCCTGGTGATCGACGACCCGGTGCAGTCCATGGACCCGGAGAAGGTCGAGGGGCTCGCGCGGGTCCTCCACGCCTGTGCCCAGCGCCGCCAGGTGATCGTCTTCACTCACGACACCCGCCTCCAGCAGGCCATCCGCCACCTGCGCATCCCCGCGACGATCATGCAGGTCTCCCGGCAGACCGACTCCGTCGTCAAGGTCACCCGCACCGACGACCCGGTCTCCCTCGCGCTGAGCGAGGCCCGGGCCGTCGCCAAGGACCCGAACGTGCCGCAGGACGTCGCCGACCGGGTCCTGCCCCAGATGTGCCGTGGCGCCCTGGAGGCCGCCTGCCTGGAACCCGCACGGCGCCGCCTGCGGGCCGAAGGCCACGGCCACGCCGACGTCGAGGCCAGGATCGGCAAGGCGCACAAGCTCACCGAACTCGCCGCGCTCGCCTTCTACGACAGCACCATGGAGCCCGCCCAGGTCCTCGCCGCCGTCGCCCAGGACCACGGTCCCTGGGCCCGCGCGCTCATCGAGCGGTGCAACGCCGGCGCCCACCAGCTCCTCACCCCGATCGGCGACCGCATGGACCTGGTCCGGGACACCGAGCGCCTTGCGAAGGCGGTGCGCGGCCGATGACCCGTACCCCCGACGACCTGGCCGCGGCCGCCCGTCATCTGCTCCTCCCTCCCTCCGGCGTCATCCACACCCTCGCGCCGGGACTCCGCGCCCGAGCCGCCGCCGCCCTGCTCCGGCTGGCCCTGGACGAGGCCATGGACGGCTTCTGGCGGCGAGTCAGCCCCGCCATGGCGCACAGCCGTGGCCGGACCAAGGCGCTCTGTCTGGAGTGGTACGCCCCGTGCTCCGTGGCCCGTCAGTGGTACGCCGTGTGGTCCGCGCTCAGCGCGGCCTGCCACCACCACACGTACGAACTCCCGCCCACCCCGGGCGAGGTCAAGGCCTGGCACGACGACGTCGTCGAACTGCTCGCCGCCCTCCGCCAAGGACCCGAGCGGACCGAAGCCTGACCGGTGCACCGAAAGGACAACGGCATGGACACACGCCGCTACCGCATGGTCGTCACCAGCGGCCTCGACTACGTCAGCACCGGCGCGCAGGTCGACGCCCGGCTCCGGGACTGGCTGCGTGAACCGCCCAAGAACTACGACATCCAGGCGTTCGCGGAGGGACGCAACGAGATAGCCCGGGGAGTCACGCTCGACCACGACTCGGCGACCGGCACCGGCGGGGCGTACGGGCGTTGGCGCCTCCGGGAGACCGCCCCGGACGGCACCTGGCAGACGACCCTGGTGATCAGGCAGACGGAGAGCCGGCCGACCCGCGTACAGCTGGACGTGGAGCACCTTCCCGACGATCCGGACACGTTGCCGACGCCCGCAAAGACCCCCCGTCTCGCGGCAAGCCTGCTGGACGTCCTCCAGGCCCGCGACGGGCTCGCGGACGTGACCCGGATGCCACAGGTCGTCGAGGCGGCCGACATCGACTCCGTCATCGACGAGTTGTGCGACGCGGAGCGCCGTCTCCCGATCGTCATGGCCACCGCCCCGAACGGGGCCGACTTCGATGTCTGGCTGGAGCGGACCCTGGACCCGCTGGTCCGTCCCCTGGCCGGCCTCGCCATCCTCTACGCCCTCGCGCCCGGGGCGGACAACCGCTTCAACCGGCTCATGGAGTACCACCGGGTGTACGGCGGCGGCATCCGGACCTTCCTTCCCGGTGTGGACCCGGCCTGGGCGGCCGACGGCCAGCGCCACCGCGTCATGTCGCACCGGGTCGTCGCCGAGAACCCGGCCCGGGCCCGCCGCCTGCTCGCCCAGCTTCCCCAGGGCCTCGCCACCCGGGCGCCACTGCCGCCCGAGCTGGACGCGGTACCCGTGTTGCGCGCGCGTACCAAGGAGAGCTCGGGCAGCTCCGAGCTGGAGCGGCTGAGGGACGAGAACCAGGCCCTCTTCGAGATCCTCGAGGAAGCCGGGCGCGAGCAGCGGGTACGGGCCGACGAGATCAGGGACCTGAAGAACGAACTCCAGCGCGCCAGGAGCGACGAGATCACGCTGATCGCCGAGTACGACGAGCAGTACCGGGAACTGCACGAGAGCCGGGTCCAGCTCGTCACCGTGCAGAAGCGCCTGCTCGCCCTCGGCGCCGCCGAAGCCGCGTACGCCCCGGACGACGGCGGTCCCGCTGTCCCCGAGTCCTTCGCGGAGATCCTGGAACGGATCGAGGAGATGCCTCGCGTGCACTTCACCGGAGCCAGGAAGATCACCCTGGAACTGGACGACCAGGCGTACGGTTCCTCCTGGGTCCGCATGGCCTGGGACGCACTGCTGGCGCTTCGGGACTACGCCGACGTCTCGGTCGACGCCCCCGCCGACGGCGCGGCCTTCCGTGACTTCAAGCAGTGGTGCGAGGACGCTCCGGGCGGCAGGCACGCGATATCGCCCCGTAAGGTCGTGCGCGACGAGTCCAGGACGGTGAAGACGAACAACGCCTGGCGCAAGGAACGGACCTTCCCCGTCCCGGAACACGTGGATCCAGCCTGCCGGCTGTTCATGGGCGCGCACGTGAGGATCGGCGGCGGCAACACCGTCGCTCCACGCCTGCACTACCACGACGCCGCCCGCGCCGAGCACGGGATCTTCATCGGATACATCGGGCCGCACCTCACCAACACCCTCACCTGAGGTACAGAGCGGGGTTAAGGTCCTTCTCGGCACCGGCCTTCGGGCATATGCCCTGCCCGTGTCCAAGGACTCACGGGAACGAGGAACGTACGTGAACCAGGAGTGTGCGTGAACGAGGACAGCGGCAACCCCGCCGAGTACCCGGAGTTCCGGCTGCGGCTGCCCGGCGGGGACGGCATCGGGCGGGCGGTCGGCGTCCTCCTCGACGCCGTCGGCACCAACGGGAGCCGCAAGTTCCTGGTCCGGGCCGGTTCGCCGGCCCGGGAGCACGTCATGCCGTCGTTCCCCAAGCACTTCAGCGGCACCTTCAAGCGGCGCGAGGAGCTGAGAGCCGCCGGAGTCCTCGCGCCGTCCGACCGCTGGCCCGGCTGGCTGGAGCTGACCGCTGACGTCGAGTGCGGATCGCCGTCCGCCGCCGCCGAGATACTCGTCGGAGCCCCGCGCAACGGCTGGGAGGAGTGGCGCACCGAGGCGGGCACACCGCTGTCCGACTTCATGGAGGGCATGCGTTCCGGGCCCAACCGGGCCTGGCTCGTGCGCGGCTCGAACGTGGCGGGCAGTGACCTCGTCCACCGCCTCTGGCTTCCCGAGGGCAGGGTCACGCTGTCGGCCTCGCGGCTGCGCCAGGGAGTGGCGCAGGGGGCGAGCAAGGAGCGGCTGAGAGCGTTCGTCGAGGAGGACTACGGGACGACGGCGACCTACAACCAGAAGCTGGAGCTCGTCGACGAGCTGTACGCATTCCTCTCCTGGATGAAGCCGGGCGACACGGTGTGCGGCATCTCCGGGGGCCGCCTGTACGTGGGTGAGATCACCGGAACGGTCGAGCAGACCGCCTCCGAAGGCGGCCGCTCCAACCTGCGCCGCCCCGTCGACTGGCAGAGCAGCGGGTACGCCTACGACGAGCTTCCTGAGGAACTCCAACAGAAGCTCTCGGCGCAGCACGACGTCGTTGACCTCACCTCCGTGCAGGCCCTCATCGACGGACTCGGCCGTACCGACGAGGAGCTCGCCGACGAGGCCGTGTCCCGGGAACGTGACCCGAGCGAGACCGTCCCGGCCCTCGCGGCCCGGCGTGAGCTGGAGCTTCCCGAGCCGGGCCAGGCCCTCGCCGACGAACTGCTCGTCCACGACGTGGAGTGGCTGCGCGAGGTGAAGGACCTCCTCTGGGACGAACGGCAGCTGGTGCTGTACGGACCGCCGGGCACGGGCAAGACCCACCTGGCCCTCAAACTCGCCGAGTTCCTCGGAGGCGGGCCCGAACGGGTCAAGCTGGTGCAGTTCCATCCGTCGTACGCGTACGAGGACTTCTTCGAAGGCTTCCGGCCGAAGGAGGACCCCGACACCCGGGAGGTCGCCTTCCGGCTGACGGCGGGCCCGCTGCGGGAGCTCGCCGACCTCGCCTCCCGTGAAGGAAACCGCCACATCCCGCACTTCCTGATCATCGACGAGATCAACCGTGCGAATCTGGCCAAGGTCTTCGGAGAGCTCTACTTCCTCCTGGAGTACCGGAACAAGTCGGTCCGCCTGACTTACTCGGGCGACGACTTCGCCCTCCCGTCCAATCTCTTCGTCATCGGCACGATGAACACCGCCGACCGCTCCATCGCCCTTGTCGACGCGGCCATGCGACGGCGCTTCGCCTTCGTGGAGCTCTCGCCGCGTACCGAGCCCACCCAGGGGCTGCTGCGCCGCTGGCTCGCCGCCCAGGACCGCGGCCCCGAGCCGGCGGACCTGCTGGACGCGCTCAACTCCCGCATCGACGAACCCGATTTCCGTATCGGCCCCTCGTACCTGATGAAGAAGGCGGTTTACCGGGAAGGCGGCCTCGACCGCACCTGGCGCACCAAGATCCTTCCACTCCTGGAGGAGCATCACTACGGAGAAGGAATCGACATCGCCAAGACCTACGGTCTCGAAGCCCTTCGCGCGAGCATCGCACCGGCTGCCGGCCCGGGTGAGCCCGACACGTGACCGGCATCGAGCTCGTCGAACACGCCCCGCACACCACCCATGACCTGCCGGCGGCCATCGGCCGGGCACTCGCCGCCTCCCGGATCGTGGACGCGGCGCCCGACCCGTACCGGACCGGGGGATGGCGGCTGCGCGCGGGGAGCAAGGTCGGAGCCTTCGTGGTCAGGGCCCCGGGGGAGGACCCCGTCACCCTGAGGATCACCCCGAAGGTACCGATCGCCCATCTGTTCTTCCTCCTGGGGTACGCCCTGAACCCGCGGATCCACCAAGAGGGCACGGTGGAGGTGTCGGCGCACACGGAACTGGTTCCCTTCTTCGCCCAGACCTACGAGAGGGCGCAGGAGCGAGCCCTGAGGCAAGGAGTGCTGCAGGGGTACCGGCACACGGAAGAGGCGTCCCCTGTCCTTCGCGGTCGGCTCAGGGAGACCGAGCAGGTGCGCCGTCACCACGGACGGCTGTTTCCCCTGGAAGTGGCCTATGACGAGTACACCACCGACATACCCGAGAACCGGCTGCTGCGGGCGGCGACCGAGCGGCTGCTGAGCCTGCCCCGCGTCCCGGCCGGAGTACGGCGGTCCCTCCAGCACCAACGGGCCCGGCTCATCGACGCCGAGCCCCTGCTGCGCGGCGCCGCTCCGCCCCGGTGGCGGCCGAGCCGCCTGAACCTCCGCTACCAGCCCGCGCTGCGGCTGGCGGAGACCGTCCTGCGCAGCGAGTCGCCCGAGCACCTGCCGGGTGACGTCACCGTCGACGGATTCCTGCTCGACATGAACAAACTCTTCGAGGACTTCGTCTGCGTAGCCCTGCGTGAGGCCCTCGCCGCGTATGGCGGACACTGCGCGCTCCAGGCCAAGGGAGTGCATCTCGACGCGGACGGGACCATCTGTATGAGGCCGGATCTCCTCCGGTACGGGGACGACGGCCGCCCGCTGAACGTGGCCGACGCCAAGTACAAGGCGCGGAAGCCCGACGGTTTTCCCGACGCCGACCTCTACCAGATGCTCGCCTACTGCACGGCGCTGGGTCTTCCCGAGGGGCATCTGATCTACGCCAGGGGCGGCGCGCTTCACGCTTCCCACCGTGTCCGGAACGCGGGGATCGTCATCCACCAGCACGTCCTGGACCTGGAAGGGGCGCCGACGGAACTGCTCGGGACGGTCCGGGACCTTGCCCGCCTGATGGCCGAGGGCGCGGGACTCGCATCCTCCTAAGATCGTTTCGGCCGCGCCGCACGCCACGAGGTAAGGAGCCCACCGTGCCCCAGCTCGCCTTCGCGAACAGCTTCTGGGAGAGCTACGACGTGCTGGAGAAGCCCGTCAAAGCCGGAGTGCGCAAGGCGATGGCCAAGTTCCAGCAGCTCACCGTCGCGGAACTGCACGCCGACAAGGGGCTTCACCTGGAGTCGGTGGACAAGGCGCGCGATCCACGGATGAGGACCATCCGGATCAACGACTTCTGGCGCGGAGTGGTCCTCGCCCCGAACGACGGCAGCGACGTCTTCCTCCTCATCAACGTCGTGCCGCACGACGACGCCTACAACTGGGCGGCCAAGCGGCTCTACACGGTCAACACCGCCACCCGCGGCCTGGAGGTCCGCAACGTCGTCGCCATCGAGCAGCTGACGCCAGTCCTGGAGAAGGCGGCGGCAGTGGCCCCCACTCTGCTTTTCGCCTCCCATTCGGACACCGTGCTGCGGGAACTCGGCATCGACGCGCAGGTGTTGCGGGCGGTGCGCACCATCACGGACCAGGCCCAGCTGGACGCGTTCGGCACTCTGCTTCCCGAGGACCAGTTCGAAGTCCTCCAGTTCCTCGCGGAGGGTTTCAGCCCGGAAGAGGTCTACCGTGACGTCGTCACCGCACGGCGGCCCGCCGACGCTCCTGAAGACCCCGCAGACGACCTCGTGTCGGCGATCCTCCATACCAGAAGCCGCATCACGCTCGTGACCGGGCCGGACGAGCTGGCCGAGATCCTGGAGAAGCCCTTCGCCGCCTGGCGGGTCTTCCTCCACCCCTCCCAGCGGCGCGTCGCTTATCGTGTGTCCTACGGCGGGCCGGCCCAAGTGACCGGAGGCCCGGGCACGGGCAAGACCGTTGTCGCCCTGCATCGTGTCAAACACCTGCTGTCCCGCTCCGAGGACAGCCGGGTCCTGTTCACCACGTACACCAACGCGCTCGCGGTGAGCCTGCGTGAGAACCTCGCGCAGCTGCTCGACGGCGATGAGGCGCAGCTTCGCAGGGTCGACGTGACGACGGTGAACGCCTACGCGCACCGAGCCCTTCAGACAGCCGACGGTCGGACGCCGTCCCTTGTCGGAGACCGTGAGGAGCGGCAGATCTGGCAGCGGGTCGGCAAACGCCTCGGCCTTCCGTGGCCGGAGCAGTTCCTCGCCCAGGAATATCGCCACGTCGTACTCGCCCAGGACATCGGCACGCTCGACGCCTACCGGGGCGCGGCGCGCAGAGGACGCGGCTCGGCGCTGCCCGTAGCCCAGCGAGAGCGGGTCTGGGAGGCGATCGAGCTCTTCCGGGCCGAACTCTCCGCCCGAGGCGGCCGCACCCACCTCGAAGTCTGCGCCGAGGCGGCACGGCTACTGGCGGCGCGACAAGCCTCGGACGGTCATGACTACCACCACGTGGTCGTCGACGAGGCGCAGGACCTGCATCCGGCCCAGTGGCGCGTACTGAGGGCCGCTGTACGGCGCGGACCCGATGACCTCTTCATCACCGGTGACCCCCATCAGCGGATCTACGACTCCCGGGTCAGCCTGAGTTCACTGGGGATCGGGGTGACAGGCCGGAGCAGTCGGCTGAGGGTCAACTACCGCAGCACGGAGGAGATCCTGAGCTGGTCCACCGGCATCCTGAACGATGTGGCTGTCGAGGATCTCGGCGGGGACGGTGTGGACACCCTCCTCGGCTACCGTTCCCTCCTCCGTGGAGGCCGGCCTCATGTCATAGGACACGCCACCGAACAGGCTGAGGCGGACGCGATCGTCGAGCGGATTGAGGAGTGGATCGGTCAGGGCATGCGTCCCGAGGAGATCGGGGTGTGTGCCCGGTTCCACCTGCTCCTGGACAAGGTGTACGACAGGCTCGCGGCTCGGGGCATTCCCGTGGTCCGGGTCAAGGAGGCGCCGAGGGCGGGAGCGGCAGGAGTGCGCCTTGCGACGATGCACGCGATGAAAGGGCTGGAGTTCCGGGGCGTCGGTGTACTCGGCGTCTCCGACGGCGCGCTTCCCTTCGCCCGCGAGGTCACCGCGGCGGCGACGGACAGACTGCAGCACGAGGCTGATCTGCTGCGCGAGCGGTGCCTGTTGTTCGTTGCCTGCACACGGGCCCGAGAAGCGCTGCACGTGTCCTGGAGCGGAAAGCCCAGCCCGTTCGTTCCCCTGGCCGCCGAACTTACCTGACCGGTCGGCCTGTCACTCGCCCGAGTCGCCCGCATGGGGGACGAGGGCGCCGTTGGTCAGTCCGTCCCTGGCCAGAGAGGCCGCCCTCTGCCCCAGTTCCGCCAGCTTCGTCATGCGCTCCTCGAACTCCTGGAGTGTGCGGAAGACCGCTCCGTAGCGACGCTGGTCGGCGACCGCCATCTGCGGGATGCGTGCCGCTCGCGCGTCCACACGATGCGTACCGCTGGCGCTGGTCGAGCGACGGACATTTGACACGCTCTGAAGAAAGCCGCGCAGGTAGTCCGTATCGAGTTGAGGACTCGTCGAGTGGGGGCCGCCGGTATCCGTCTCGATCAGACCCGCCCGGGACAGTTCAGCGAGGCTGACCGTGGCCGTGTCCAGAGAGTCCTCTCCTGCCCCCTCTCGTAGAGCGGGCAGGAGGGCACCCAGCGCATGGAGTTGCTGCTCGATCTGTTCGCGCAGGGACTGGTACTCCCCTCGGAAGTCATGGGTGGAACGGTGGACGTGATGGCCCGGAGTGAGATCGACGGTCTCGTCGAGAAGGTCGATGAGGGGGACGTCGACGACCTGGTCACCCGTGGGTTCCAGTGGTCCGTCCGGCTCGTTGCCCGTCAGGTCGATCATGCGCACGTGCGACGGAGTCGCATCGTCCGGCTTCGGGCGGCGGAGGATCCAGAGCAGTACGGGGACGGAGTGCGAGGAGGCGACTCCGCCAGGCAGTGCGACGACCTGGACGAGGATTCCCCGCCGCACGAGCTCTGCCCGGATCCGGCGCCCCGCCTTGCGGTAGGCCGTGGAGGCCGGCATGACGATCACCGTGCGACCCCCGGGGGCGGTGTGGGCGTAGCAGTGTTGGAGCCAGGCCAGTTCCCCCTCGGCCTTGGAGGGCGTACCGAGCTCCCAACGCGCGTCGAGGAGCAGTTCCTCACGCCCCCAGTCGGGGCCGGAGACAGGCGGCTCGCAGACGACGAGATCGGCGCGGAGCGAGGGCCAGGCATCCGCCCGCAGCGAGTCACCCGCTTGGATCACCGCATCGGTTCGGCCGGTCAACTCGGCTCGAAGGCCGGCGAACCGTGCTGCTGCGGGGTCGATCTCCTGCCCGCGAATGACCGTACTGCCGTCGTCCCCCGCAACCATGAGAAGGACCCCGATCCCGCAGGCGGGATCGAAGACGGTGGTGCCCTTGGGCAAAGGGCCCACAAAGTGAGCGACCGCCCGGGCGATCCTCGCCGAGGTCACCTGATCCGAGCCGCTGCGACGCGCCGAATCCTGAAAGCGTTCGACGAGTCCGTCGGCCACGTCGGTTGGTGTGGCGCTCTGTGCTGACGAGGCGACGATCGCAGCCGCTGCGGAGTCGAGACCAGACGGATTTCCCGTCGAAAGGAATGCTGCGACCGAAGACAGGCCGCTGATCATGTCATCGCCGAACGACGCGCGGAGCGCCTGCCAGAGCCGGACTTCGTCGGACACGTCATGGCTCTTCCGCTGGTTCGCGAGCCATGCCCGTACATCGGTAAGGGAAAACAGAGGTGTGCCCGAACTGCCTCCCGCCGGGGCGGGGAAGTCCTTGTGGCGGCGTCTCCAGTTCGACACAGCGGCTCGTGTCACGCCCGCGATGCGAGCGATCTCGGCCCCGGTGATCAAAGGGTCTACTGCACCCGCGTCATCCCTCATACGGAAACCGTACACGCCATTGCAGACACGCGGTAAGTGTTGGGCGTTGACGTCGTCAACGTGTTCATCTGGGACGGAAGTAATCCGCTTGTGCAGAGAACCCGAGCGGCGGTGGGATTCAGACCTTCATGACGGTGGCGTGCCCGCGGCAAAGCGCTGTGAGGTCCTCGGGATCGGAAGTAAGGATCGTGGCCGGCCCTGGTGAGGCCAGTGCGGTGGCGGCGAGTGTGGCGTCGATGGCGTACTTGTGGCCGTGCGGGCCGGCGTCGGCGAGCAGGGTGGCGGCGTGGCGGGCGATCGGCTCGGTGATCGGTTCCACGACCAGGCGGGAGAGTGTCCACTCCAGGGCCGGGCGGTTGATGCGGGGGTGGGCCACTTCGACCAAGGCGGCTGCCGAGGTGATCACACGGAGGTCGTCGGTGCGGGCCAGGGCGAGCCGGGCGTGACCGTTTGGCGGGCAGGCGGCCGAGGCGATCACTTGAAGGCCGGCGTCACAAGCGACTGCGAGCGGCTTGCGGACCTCGTGGTCACGTTGTGCAGTCTCGGCGAGCCTTCGCCGTCCGGCGAAAAGATCACGCTCGCGAGCTCGCCCCGCTTGGTGGCGGCCTCCGGGCCGTCGAGGGGCAGTACGCGTGCGTCGAAAGGCCGCGCGTAGCGCCCATGGCGCACGTAGTGCACATGGATCTTGAGTCCGTTTTGCGGACTGCGTGTCTCTGACCTGCGGTTTTCATTAATTGGATCGCCGTCCTCCGGGTAGGCGTTGCTCCATTGCTTCAGTTCGACCACTACGTACGACGGTGCGCCCGTGGCCGGATGAACGCCGGCCAGTATCACGTCCGCGCGTTTGCTGGTCAGGGGCAGACCGTACTCCAGCAGCATCTCCACCTCGCCGAGCCCGGCCTCGACCAGTGCGTTGGTGAGCGCAGGGATGCTGCGTTCCCAGGAGCGCACCTCCGACGGGTGGGGTCGGTGGCGGTGCTTGTGCAGGAAGTTCTCGCTCAGGAGCTGTGCCAGCCGTCCTTCCATGGGGGTGCGGGTGGCCAACGACGCCGCGGACTCACGGAACAGCAAGGCAATGCCCCCAGGCAGCACGAAGTAGCTCGTGCGGGTGGGGGCATGTCCTTCACTTCCACAGGTGTGGAGCGGAAGCCCGGCGGGCCGCTGAGATGGTCATCGCAGATCCTAGAACAGGACGTCACCCGTGTCCGCAGAGTGGGGCAGCGGCGTCGTGCGGCAGAGCGGGTGAGGCTTCTTCGACGGATGTCGCTCTGTCGACTCATCACCGGACTGCCGATGAAGAGGCCGCGAAGTTCGTTGGCTGTGCTCTGAGTTGGGTCGGGCAAGCATGTCGGTCGGCAAGCCGTCGTTCCGGACGACGGCGCAGGCGTCCGGCATGGAGAGCAGGCCGGCGGACGGGCGGCTGCTTCCGGACGCCTGCGCCCCCGGCTTCTCGCTGAGCGCACTGATCGCGTCGAGTGAGCCGGAGGTGTCGCACGCGCGCCCCACCGCCCGGGATGCCGGGGTGGAGGTCGTCGTGGACCGGTCCGACGAGATCCCGCCCGGCCATGCCCCCAGGATCGGTGCCCGATGCTCCCGTGGGCGTCGGCCCCGCAGCGGAGGGACACTGGAAGCCAGGGCCCCCGGGCACGTGAGCCAGCGTGTGGGCTTGTCCTGGAGCTGGGGTGCTGCTGTGAACGATCGACGCGGTGACCGGGATGCCCAGGGGCGCCGGATGCTGGCCGGGCTGCTGCACGAGAGTCATCTGATGGCGTTCGAGCACCTGCCGGCCAAGGCGGCCGCGATGGGTGCGGAGGCCGGCTTCGGCCAGGTGCTCATCTACCTCACGGACCTGCGCGGCGACGTACTGCGCCTGGCCGGCGTCGACGGCCTCGACCCCGGACAGGCCGCCCTGGGGATGGGCGAGGACACCGAGCTGAGAGTCGAGGGGACGGTGGCCGGGCGGGCCTACCAGTACGGGGAGATCCTGGCCGGTGCCGAGGCGGGCGAGGAAGGAGCCCACTGGTGGGTGCCGCTGCTGGACGGCACCGAGCGCATGGGCGTCCTGCGGGTCACCACCACCCTCGACGATCCACGGGCCCGGGAGGACATGCGCCTGCTCTCCGCTCTGGTGGCCCTGCTCCTCGACAGCAAGCGCCGCAGCAGTGACGCCCATGCGCGACTGACCCGCACCGAGCCGCTGAACATCGCGGCCGAGATGCAGTGGCACCTGATGCCCCCTCCCACCTATGCCGACGGGCGGGTGGTGATCGCCGCCGCGATGGAGCCGGCCTCGCGCATCAGCGGCGACGCCTACGACTACGCCACCGCCGGCCCCGTGGTGCACCTGTCGCTCTTCGACGCGATGGGCCACGACACCGCCGCGGGGCTGACCGCCCACCTCGCGATGGGTGTCTGCCGGAACTCCCGCCGCCAGGGCGCGGGCCTCGTCGAGACCAGCGAGCGGATCGAGCGGGCGCTCATCGAGCAGTACGGCAGGAGCAGGTACGCGACCGGTGTCCTCGCCGATCTCGACACCCGTACGGGCGCCCTGACCTGGGTCAACCGGGGCCACCACCCGCCTCTGATCATCCGCGGCGGCCGGTGGAGCACGCTCCTGCACTGCCCGCCCTCGCACCCGATGGGTACCGCGCTGGGGCTGCCCGCTCTCCTGTGCCACGACCAGCTGGAGCCCGGCGACCGGATCGTGTTCTACACCGACGGCATCACCGAGGCGCGAGGGGGCGGCGACCAGGAGTTCGGCCTGGAACGGTTCACCGACTTCCTCATCCGCCACCACGCCGACGGGCTGCCCGTACCGGAGACGCTCCGCCGCCTCATCCACGCCGTCCTCGACCACCACGCCGGCAGCCTCCAGGACGACGCCACCGTCCTCTTCTGCGAGTGGCTGGGCGCCACCGCCGCGCCCACGGTCCGGGCGGCCGCCCTGGCCGGCCTCCCGCCCCGTGAACCGGCGGGCGGTCAGCGGACGAACGACCGGACCTGGCCGTAGACGGTCGCGTCGGTGTGCAGCCGGGTGTGGCCGAGGCACGCCGTTCTGGTGTTGGCCGCGCCGGTCAGGGCGACGCTGCTGTCCGGGTTGACGACGGTGTCGCAGGGCGACCACCAGGTCGCGTACCGCGAGACACCGGGGGTCTCGTCGCCTGAGTTCAGCGCGTTGAGGAAGGCGGACCCGGGGCGCATCTCGGCGCAGGAGGCACCCCCGCAGAAGTAGGCGAGGTCCGTGCCGTGGTTCGGCCCGCCCAGCGAGACCCAGGCGTCCACCTTCGTGTCGCCGCCGAGGTTCTTCGTGTAGTAGCGCGAGGAGAGGCCGCCCATGGAGTGGGTGACGACGTCGACCTTCGCCGCTCCCGTGGCGGCGAGGACGCGGTCGATCTCCTGGGCGAGCTGCGTGGCGGTGGTGGCGTTGGACTGGCTGGTGTCGTAGCTCCACTTGTGGAGGCGCCCCGCCGGCCAGCCGTCGGCGGCGAAGCGGCCGGCCATGGTGTTCCACGTGGAGCCGCTGGAGTTCCAGCCGTGCACGAAGACGATCGGATCGGGAGCGGCGGCGCCGGGCTTCGCCCCCGCCGAGGGGGCGTCGAGGACGAGTCCGAGGAGGGCGCCGAAGGCGAGGGTGCCGAGGGCGGTACGGCGCGGGACGCGCATGTCGGTACTCCTGTACGAGGGGGGGCGGGCCGAGGGTGCGTGGTGAGGGGGACCGGCGCCTCGCGGTGGAGGAGGCGGGCGGGGAGCCGCTGCACCGGAGGTCACAACGACGGCCGGCCGCTCAGGTTGTCGTGCTGTACTCCGCTCGCGTGCCTGCCCCGCTGCCGCGAGGGAACTTGGCGGGGCCGGGGGCGGAGCGGGCCGTGGCCAGGCGCGGGCCGCCCCACCGGAACGCCGGGGGCGTCCGCCCCGGCCTTCAGAAGCGGGTGAAGAGGAGTCGGTTCGGGGAGCCGGGCCCGGCGTCCTCGATCCTGTTGCCGGTGGCCCGGCCGACGAGTGCGTCGCGGACCTGGGCGGGGGTCGCCGAGGGGTGGGCGTGCAGGTAGAGGGCGGCGGCGCCGGCGGTGTGCGGGGACGCCATGGAGGTGCCGCTGATGGTGCGGGTGGCCGTGTCGCCGTCCGTCCAGGCGCTGGTGATGTCGACGCCCGGGGCGAACAGGTCGAGGCAGGAGCCGTAGTTGGAGAAGGAGGCCCGCCGGTCGGAGTCGTCGGTGGCTCCAACGGTGATGGCCGTGGGGACCCGCGCCGGTGAGATGTCGCAGGCGTCCTCGGGCCGTCCCAGGAAGTCGCCGTTGCCGGCCGCGACGGCGTAGGTGACGCCCGCGGCGATGGAGTTCGTCACGGCCTCGTCGAGGACCGGGTCGACACCGCCGCCCAGGCTCATGTTCGCCACGGCCGGCTTGACGGCGTTCTCGGTGACCCAGTCCACGCCCGCGATGACACCGGAGAGGGATCCCGAACCCTCGCAGTCCAGCACGCGCACGCCGATGATCCGGGCTCGTTTCGCGACGCCGAAGGTGTTGCCGGCGGCCGTGGCCGCCACATGCGTGCCGTGCCCCTGGCAGTCGTTGCCGTTCTGGCCGTCGCCGACGGTGTCCGTTCCGATGGTGGCGCGGCCTCCGAAGTCCCGGTGCGAGGCGCGCAGACCGGTGTCGATGACGTAGACGCGGACGTTCCGCGCTCGGTTGTCCCAGGTGTAGGTGTGGTTCAGGGGCAATCGCCGCTGGTCGATGCGGTCAAGGCCCCAGGGGGCGTCGGGCTGTTCGCCGGACACGGTGACTCTCGCGTCCTGTTCGACGCGCGCGACACGCGGGTCCGCGGCCAGCTCACGCGCCTGCGTGTGCGTCATCTCCGCGGCGAAGCCGTTCAAGGCCGCGCGGTAGACATGGGTGACGCGCCCGTCGGTGCGGCGGGTCAGTGCGGCGGCGAGCCCGTCGGTGGACCTGGTTCCCTGCTTGAGGGTGACGATCCAGCTGCCGGTGATCGCGCGCTCGGCGGCGGCAAGCCGCACGTCTCCGGCGGAAGCCGCGCCGCGGGCGGGGGAGCCCGCGAACTGTATGCCCAGGACCAGCAGAACGGCGGTGAGCACAGCGCTTGTTCGGTGTGTGGGGGGACGCATGTGGTGCATCGAACCTTTCGTCGAGGATGCCGGACACTGGGGACGGCCGTGGAACGCCTGGTCAGCCGCACGCGGGCATGAAGGCGTGCGGGCGCGACGAGGACGCGTGCGGTGAGGTGCGGAGGAGGGCCGGGGAGGTGCGCGCACGGCCGCGACACCTGCGGGCGCCGGCGACGGGGGCGCCACGAACGGTCGAGCGGGCTCGGGACGACGGTGATCTGCCTGCCTGAAAGTCTGCTCGTCACGCCACAGAGCGGCAAGAGGCGTGTACGGAGCGTGAAGAGCGACAGGTGTACTCCCGTACGCGTCGACCGGTCGCCTCGGACGGGTTTGATCCGACGGACTCGGCTAAGTCGTCGTCAAGGGCGGGCGCCGGGGCCGGATCCATACGGGTGGTGGCCGAGTCGTGACGTGTCGCTGTTGGGCCGAACGAGTGAGGGGCGCGAGGATGGGACACATGAGTAGGTACGAGAGGTACGACGTCACCGACGAGCAGTGGGAGGGCCTGGCCCAGGTCGTGCCCCTGAGAGGCCGTGACGAATGGCCGTCCAGGGTGGATCACCGCGCGCTTCCCGAGCAGTACGAGGCCGCCGAGCAGCGCCGCATGATCGTCCTGCGCGTGCAGGTGTTCGCCGACGCCCGAGAGGTCGCCGAGTACCTCATCGCCCAGATCCCCGTCCTGCTGGACCTGACCGGCGCCGACACCGACGTCGCCAAGCGCATCCTCGACTTCAGCAGCGGTGTCGTCTTCGGTCTCGGCAGCGGCATGCACCGGGTCGACCGCAACGTCTTCCTGCTGGCACCGGCCGGCACCGAGGTGGAGGGCACCGCGGCGGCGTCGGAAGAGGACGAGGTGGGAGCCGGCGTCCCCCGATCGTAGGAAGGGCGTCACGGCGTAACGGTTCGTCATACAACGGTCTGCGTACGGTCCGATCATGGACTTCTCCGGCAGCCTCACGCCTGATCCCGTTGCTTCCGTGACCGCCCCTTCCCCTTCCCCCGCCACCGTCGACGCCACTGCCACCACCGATGCCGCCGCGCGTGACGTGGCGCGGCGTCACCCCGGTGGGTCCGCCCGGCGGCCCGCCCGCCCCGCCGTCACCGAACTCCGTCTTTCCGCCTTCGCCTCCCACCGCGCCGCCGTCTATCCTCTTGGGCCCGTGACGCTGTTCGCGGGGGCGAGCGGGAGCGGCAAGTCGAGTGCCCTGCGAGCCTTCGAGGCACTGGCCCGGCTGGGGGCGGGCGACGACCTCGCCTCCGCTTTCCCCGACGCGATCGGCTGCGTCCCCGAGCGGGCCAGGCCCGACGCGCAAGGCAGGCGGGGGTTCCGCATCGGCTGCACCGTCGACGGGCCGGCCGGCGCCGTCCATCTCGATGTCGCCGTCCAGGCCGAGCCGCAGCTCCGCGTGGTCGGCGAACGTCTCACCTGGCACGGCCGCACCTTGCTCACCACCGCGCTCAGGGACCCCGGACGCAGCACCGTCCAGGCGGAATGGCACACGGCGGGGGCGACCCCCGTCACCCGGGCGCCGCTCCCGGACGACGTGCTGGGCACCGCCCTGCTGCCGCTGCGCGTGGCCGGAAAGACGAAGGGACAGCTGGAAGTCCTGGCCGCCGCCGAGCAGGTGGTCGTCGCGCTGCGATCGGTGTTCGCCTGCGATCCGCAGCCCCGCCACATGCGGGCGCCCGTCCCGACGGGGGAGGGGCGGCTGCGGCGCGGCTGCGGCAACCTCGCCGAGGTCCTGCACCGGACCCGCACCGACTGTCCGCGCCGTCACGCCCGGCTGGCCGCGATCGCAGGGGCCGGCTGCGCCGGACCCGTGACGGGGCTCGGTGTGGAGGAGCTGCCCGACGCCACCGTTCGAGCCGTACTGGAGCGGGCGGCGAGGGGCGCGGGCGCGGCGGGCCCGGGGCGGACGGAGGGCGCGGAGGGCTTATCGGCGGCACGGCTCCTGGCCGCGACTCCGCTGGGAAGGCTCGGCGACGGTGAACTGCGTTACCTGGCGTTGGCGCTCGTCCTGCTCACCGGCCCCGGTGTGCTCGCCATGGACCAACTCGCCGAAGTGCCGGACGCGATGAAGACGCTGACCGTGCTCGTCGACGGCTTCGACCGCGGTCTCGACCGGCGGCAGCTCCACGCGCTGCTCGGACTCGCCGGTGACATCTGCGCGGACGGCCACATCCGGCTCGTCGGGGCGATCGGGGAGGCGGGCGCAGCGGCGGCGCGGGAGACGCCCGGTGTGTCGGTGGTAGACCTTGAGCCGTGAGTGAACTCGATGTAGCGGGATTGCAGCGGAGGCTGGCGGAGTTCGCCGCCTCACGGGAATGGCAGGCGTACCACACGCCGAAGAACCTGGCGGCGGCGCTCAGCGTCGAGGCGGCGGAACTGCTGGAGATCTTCCAGTGGTTGACGCCGCAGGAGGCGGACCGGGTGATGGAGGACCCGGATACGGCGCACCGGGTCGCCGACGAGGTGGCGGACGTGCTGGCGTACCTGCTCCAGTTCTGCGGGGCCGTCGGTGTCGATCCGCTCGTCGCGCTGGCGGCGAAGATCGACCGGAACGAACGCCGCTTCCCTGTCGGACGACCGCCGGGGCGGGCCGCGAGAGTCTCCGAGGAGGGTGATCGTCACTCTTCGGAGTGATCGCCTTCGCACCGCAGAGCTTCCTGTCCACAGATTTCCGAATTCCTCTGGAGTTTGGGCTCAGGCTCATTCACTCTGGGTAATGAATGAGTGAGCAGTAAGTCGTACGAACGGGGGCGGCGTTCATGGATGCGGAGCGACTGATCGCGACCGGCAGGCACGCGCTGGCGCAGAGCCGGACGGCGTTGGACATCGTGGCGGAGGCCTGGCAGACCCAGGCCCTCGCCCAGGCGATAGGGAGTCACCTTGCGCTCTGCGGTCCCCTGGAACTGCGGGGCGAGGCGCGGGGATTGAGTGAGATCGGAGGGGTGCGCGGGACGGTCGACCATGCCGTCGTGCGGACGGGCGGCCCCAGAGCCGCCCAGCTCACCGAAGTCGGCGACGCCTGCGCGGCGTTGACGGCGCTGAGCGCCCTCCTCGGAGAGGTGGGCATCGCCCTCGTCGGGGTGGCCTGTGCCACGGATGAGGAGGGTCTGTACTGGCAGTGCATCGAGGCGATCGACGCCGCCGACGAATCGAACGACCGGGTCTGCGGCATGCTGCGCCGGATCGCGGTGCGGGACCGGGACCGACCGCCCGACCCCGCCCGGGGCCGGGCGGGCCCGGTGGCGGGCCTGTCGTGAACGCCGGCGACGCGGACGGGCGCCGTCGCGCCGTCGGGACGCGGGCGGCCGGAAACCAGCCCGGCGGATCCGAAGGGTCGAGTGGATCGGTGCCGCCAGGTGGGCGGGACGGAGCCGGGAAGCCGGCCGGGCCGGCGGAAGCGGCGAGTTCAGAAGGAGAGGCCGCCGGTCCGGCGGCGGTCGTCGGGCGTCTCGCCGTCCTGGGCGTCACGCGCCTTCCGGCCGCGGCCCTGACCGTCGCGGCCCTCCTCGCCGCCCTGGCGGTCGGCGGAGGACTGCAGGTCGGCGTCCAGCTGCGAGAGGTCGGCGGTCAGCGCCGCCATCAGCTCCTCCATCTGCTGGAGCAGACCCTTGGGGGCGCCGCCCACCTTCTGCCCGGGAACGGAGGACGGGTGGGCCGGCTGCTCGGGCAGAGCCCGTTCGGGCGTGGCTTCCTGGGACATGGCGGCCTCCTCGGCCCAGGCCGCTCCGGCGAGGAGAGGCCACGCGTGAGAACGACGCACCGGCAGCGGCCGCCGGCGCGCGGGCCGGGCGGTCCGGCTCCGCCCGGGCAACGACGGGTGCCGGGCGACGGTCACTGGCCCGGTGGGCCGCGGAGGTCCGGAGGGGCCGATATTCACCCGACAGGGCAGGTGGGGACCGTGTGCTGACGTGAGGGTTGACAGCTGCCCGAAGGTGCAGGATGGAGGCATGGATCTTCGCATCTTCACCGAGCCCCAGCAAGGGGCGGACTACGACACCCTGCTCACCGTCGCCAAGGCCACGGAGGACCTCGGTTTCGACGCCTTCTTCCGTTCCGACCACTACGTCAGCATGGGTTCCGGTGACGGCCTGCCCGGGCCGACGGACGCGTGGATCACCCTGGCCGGCCTGGCCCGGGAGACCCGGCGGATCCGCCTCGGCACCCTCATGACCGCGGGGACCTTCCGTCTTCCCGGCGTTCTGGCCATCCAGGTCGCCCAGGTCGACCGGATGTCCGGCGGCCGGGTCGAACTGGGTCTGGGCGCGGGGTGGTTCGAGCAGGAGCACCGGGCGTACGGCATCCCGTTCCCCAAGGAGAAGTTCGGCCGGCTCGAGGAGCAGCTGGCGATCGTCACCGGGCTGTGGGAGACGGAGGTCGGCAAGACGTTCTCCTTCGAGGGGGAGTACTACCAGCTCGCCGACTCGCCGGCGCTGCCCAAGCCGGCGCAGGCCAAGGTGCCGGTGCTCATCGGCGGGCACGGTGCGACCCGCACCCCGCGGCTGGCCGCTCGGTACGCCGACGAGTTCAACATCCCGTTCGCCTCGCTGGAGGACAGTGAGCGGCAGTTCGGACGCGTCCGGGCCGCGGCCGAGGCCGCCGGTCGCCCGGCCGACGACCTCGTGTACTCCAACGCGCTGGTGGTCTGCGTGGGCAAGGACGACGCCGAGGTCGCCCGCCGGGCGGCGGCCATCGGCCGGGAGGTGGAGGAGCTGAAGGCGAACGGTCTCGCCGGTTCGCCGGCCGAGGTCGTCGACAAGATCGGCCGGTACGGAGCCATCGGCGCTTCCCGGATCTATCTCCAGGTGCTCGACCTGGACGACCTGGACCACCTGGAGCTGATCTCCTCCCAGGTCCAGTCGCAGCTGGACTGAGCGGAGCGACGAACGGGGGACGGAACGGAAGGACACTGTCATGCCACCCATGCCCGGCCGGGCCCGCTCGCTGGCCGATGCCCTCGGCGAGGAGGTGCTCGTTCTCGACGGAGGTCTCTCCAATCAGCTGCGGGCGCAGGGCTGCGACCTCTCCGACGCCCTGTGGTCGGCGCGGCTGCTCGCCGACGGCCCCGAGCAGATCGAGGCGGCCCACACGGCATACGTCCGTGCGGGCGCCCGCGTACTGATCACCGCCAGCTATCAGGCCACGTTCGAGGGCTTCGCCCGGAGGGGCATCGACCGGGCCGGGGCCGGGCGGCTCCTCGCGCGGAGCGTGGAACTGGCGCGGGAGGCGGCCGACGCGGCCGAGGGAGGCGAGGGGGCCGCGGGGACCGGGCGGCAGGTATGGGTCGCCGGGTCCGTGGGGCCGTACGGGGCGATGCTCGCCGACGGCAGCGAGTACCGGGGCCGGTACGGGCTGACGGTGCGGGAGCTGGAGCGGTTCCACCGGCCTCGCGTCGAGGCGCTCGTGGCGGCAGGACCGGACGTGCTCGCACTGGAGACCGTGCCCGACACGGAGGAGGCGGAGGCGCTGCTGAGGGCGGTCGAGGGGTGCGGGGTGCCGGTGTGGCTCTCGTACACCATCGACGGGGAGCGGACGCGGGCCGGGCAGGCGCTGACGGAGGCGTTCGCGCTCACGGCGGGCAACGACCAGGTCATCGCCGTCGGGGTCAACTGCTGCGAGCCGGGCGACGCCGCACGGGCCGTGGAGATCGCCGCCGGGACCACCGGGAAACCGGTGGTGGTCTATCCCAACAGCGGGGAGCGGTGGGACGCGCGGGCGCGGGGCTGGCACGGGTCCGTCACCTTCGACGCCGGCCGGATGCGGGAGTGGCCGGCGGCCGGTGCCCGCCTCCTCGGCGGCTGCTGCCGGATCGGTCCCGACCGGATCGCCGAGCTGGCCGCCGCCGTCACCTCGCCGCCCTGAAGAAAATGCCTGGTCGGAGGGGAGAGAGGAGACCATACTCGGACACGTGTTCCTGACGATCAGTACGACCGGCACCCCCGAACGTCCCGCGACCGATCTGGGCTTCCTGCTGCACAAGCATCCCGACAACGCGCAGACGTTCTCGACCTCGCACGGCACGGCGCACGTCCTCTACCCCGAGGCGTCCGTCGAGCGGTGCACCGCCGCGCTCCTCCTCGAGGTGGACCCCGTGGCGCTGGTGCGGCGCGGTAAGGGCAAGGGGCGGGGCGGTGCCCCCGACTCGGCACTCGCGCAGTACGTGAACGACCGGCCCTACGCCGCGTCCTCACTGCTGGCCGTCGCGCTCGCCACGGTCTTCAAGAGCGCCCTGCGCGGGGTGTGCAAGGCGATGCCCGAGCGGGCCGCCGAGCCGTTGCCGCTGCGTGTCGAGATCCCGGCGCTCCCCGCCCGCGGCGGCGGTGCCGAACTGGTCCGCAAGCTGTTCCGCCCGGCGCCCGCGGCCGGCGGCGCGGCGGGGCCCCCGCGCTGGGACACGGTCGAGGCGGAGCCCGTCACGCTCGACCCCGCGTTCCCGGAGTGGGGGGACTCGCGCTATGTGCGGCTCGTCCTCGAAGGGGAGATGCGGCTGGCCGACGCGCTGAACCAGCTCTATGTCCTGCTGCCGGTGCTCGACGACGCCAAGCACTACTGGGTGGCGCCCGACGAGGTCGACAAGCTGCTGCGCGCCGGTGACGGCTGGCTCGCCGAGCACCCCGAGCAGAAGCTGATCACCTCTCGCTACCTCTCCCGCCGCTGGGGCCTGACCCGGGAGGCGATGGAGCGTCTGGAGCTGGTGCGGCTCGCCGAGAGCGACGGCCTGGACGTCGACGACGTCGACAACGCCGTCGACGAGACGACCGACACCGACGAGAGGCCGGTGCCCCTCGCCGAGCAGCGACGGGAGGCGATCCTCGCGGAGCTGCGGGCCGCCGACGCGACACGGGTCCTCGACCTCGGCTGTGGCCAGGGCCAGTTGGTGCAGGCGCTCCTCAAGGACGTGCGCTTCACCGACATCGTGGGCGTCGACGTCTCCGTACGGGCCCTGACCGTCGCCGGACGCCGGCTCCGCCTGGAGCGGCTCGGCGAGCGGCAGGCCGGTCGGGTGAAGCTGATCCAGGGCTCGCTGGCGTACACCGACAAGCGCCTGAAGGGGTACGACGCGGCGGTGCTGAGCGAGGTCATCGAGCACCTCGACCTGCCGCGGCTGCCCGCGCTGGAGTACGCGGTGTTCGGCTCGGCAAGGCCCCGCACCGCCATCGTGACCACACCCAACGTGGAGTACAACGTCCGTTGGGAATCCCTCCCGGCCGGGCACGTCCGGCACGGCGACCACCGCTTCGAATGGACCCGTGAGGAGTTCCGTACGTGGGCGCGGCGCGTGGCGGAACAGTACGGCTACGCGGTCGAGTTCCGGCCGGTCGGACCGGACGACCCCGAGGTCGGCCCGCCCACGCAGATGGCCGTCTTCACCCAGGCGACGAAGGACGACCGGAACGACGCGAGCGACCAGAGCGACGAGAACGGCCAGAGCGACATGAACGACCGGCACGCCAAGAGCGACCGGAACGACACGCACGGTCAGAGCGGTCACAACGATCAGCACCGCCAGGGGAACGACCGGAACGCCCGGACCGTCGCGAAGGAGGACACGGCATGACCGACACCGTCCGCACGCTGCCCGTCACCGATCTGTCCCTCGTGGTCCTGATCGGTGCGAGCGGCTCCGGCAAGTCGACGTTCGCCCGACGCCACTTCAAGCCGACCGAGGTCATCTCCTCCGACTTCTGCCGCGGCCTCGTCGCCGACGACGAGAACGACCAGAGCGCCAGCCGTGACGCCTTCGACGTCCTGCACTACATCGCGGGCAAGCGCCTGGAGGCGGGCCGGCTGACCGTCGTCGACGCCACCAACGTGCAGCAGGAGGCCCGGCGCGGGCTCGTCCAGCTGGCGCGCCGGTACGACGTCCTGCCCATCGCGATCGTCCTCGACCTGCCGGAGGACGTCTGCCAGGCCCGCAACGCCGCCCGCCCCGACCGCGCGGACATGGGCCGCCACGTCGTGCAGCGCCACCGGCGGGAGCTGCGCCGCTCACTGCGCGGCCTGGAGCGCGAGGGCTTCCGCAAGGTCCATGTGCTGCGCAGCGTCGAGGAGGTGGAGGCGGCCGAGGTCGTCCTCGAGAAGCGCTTCAACGACCTGCGTCACCTCACGGGTCCCTTCGACATCATCGGTGACATCCACGGCTGCAGCTCCGAGCTGGAGACCCTGCTGGCCAAGCTCGGCTATGCGGACGGCCACCACCCCGAGGGCCGTACGGCCGTCTTCGTCGGCGACCTCGTGGACCGGGGCCCCGACAGCCCGGGCGTCCTGCGCCGTGTGATGGGCATGGTCGCGGCCGGCGACGCGCTCTGCGTGCCCGGGAACCACGAGAACAAGCTCGGCCGCCGGCTCAAGGGCCGCAAGGTCCAGGAGACCCACGGACTCGCCGAGACCATCGAGCAGCTCGGGCACGAGTCCGAGGAGTTCCGCAAGGAGGTGGGCCGGTTCATCGACGGGCTCGTCAGCCACTACGTCCTCGACGAGGGCCGGCTCGTGGTCTGCCACGCCGGTCTGCCGGAGAAGTACCACGGCCGGACCTCCGGCCGGGTGCGTTCGCACGCGCTGTACGGCGACACGACCGGGGAGACCGACGAGTTCGGGCTGCCCGTGCGCTACCCGTGGGCGGAGGAGTACCGGGGCCGGGCGACCGTCGTCTACGGACACACCCCCGTCCCCAGCACCTCCTGGATCAACAACACCATCTGCCTCGACACGGGCGCCGTCTTCGGCGGCAGGATGACCGCGCTGCGCTGGCCGGAGCGCGAGCTCGTCGACGTACCGGCGGAGAAGGTCTGGTACGAGCCGGCCCGGCCGCTGGCGACCGAGGCGCCCGGTGGACACCAGGGGCGCCCGCTGGACCTGGCCGACGTGCACGGTCGCCGGATCGTGGAGACCCGCGCCATGGGCAACGTCAGCGTGCGCGAGGAGAACGCGGCGGCGGCCCTCGAGGTCATGAGCCGGTTCGCGATCGACCCGCGGCTGCTCGCCTACCTGCCGCCGACGATGGCGCCGACCGCCACCTCGAAGGTGGACGGCTATCTGGAGCACCCGGCCGAGGCGTTCGCGCAGTACGCCGCCGACCGGGTCGAGCGGGTGGTGTGCGAGGAGAAGCACATGGGCTCGCGGGCCGTCGCGCTCGTCTGCCGTGACGCGGACGCGGCGCGGGAGCGCTTCGGTGTGGAAGGTCCGACGGGCTCCCTGCACACCCGCACCGGCCGGCCGTTCTTCGACGACCCCACGGTCACCGAGCAGGTCCTCGAACGCCTGCGGACGGCCGTCTCCGCCGCCGGGCTGTGGGAGGAGCTGGACACCGACTGGCTCCTGCTGGACGGCGAGTTGATGCCGTGGTCGCTGAAGTCGGCCGGGCTGCTGCGCTCGCAGTACGCGGCGGTGGGTGCGGCCTCCCGGGCCGTCTTCCCCGGCGCGCTCGACGCTCTGGAGCGGGCGGCGGCGCGGGGGGTCGCCGGTGGTGTCGAGGCGCTGCTGGACAAGCAGCGGGAGCGGGCGGCGGACGCGGAGGCGTTCACCGAGGCGTACCGCCGCTACTGCTGGCCGACCCAGGGACTCGACGGTGTACGTTTCGCGCCGTTCCAGGTCCTCGCGGTGCGGGGCCGTTCGCTGGCCGCCGTCCCGCACGACGAGCAGCTCGGATGGCTGGACCGGCTGGTCGATCACGATCCGACGGGCCTCCTCCAGGTCACGCGCCGGCTGATCGTCGACCCGAGGGACGAGGCGTCGGTGCGGGCCGGAGTCGACTGGTGGCTGGAGACGACGGCGGCCGGCGGCGAAGGCATGGTCGTCAAGCCGCTGGCGGCGCTGGTCCGGGGCGGAGACGGCCGCCTCGTGCAGCCGGGTGTGAAGGTCCGGGGACGGGAGTACCTGCGGATCATCTACGGTCCGGAGTACACCCGCCCCGAGAACCTGGAGCGCCTGCGTGGCCGCTTCCTCGGCCACAAGCGCTCGCTGGCCCTGCGCGAGTACGCCCTCGGGCTCGAAGCGCTGGACCGGCTGGCGGAGGGGGAGCCGCTGTGGCGGGTGCACGAGGCGGTCTTCGCCGTCCTCGCCCTGGAATCGGAGCCGGTGGACCCACGGTTGTGAGCCGTTGTCCGCGGGGCCGTCGACCAGGCGCTCGCCTGGCCGGGTGCCCGGTGGTCGCGGGACCGCCTGCCGCCCGGCCCGCCTGCCGCCGCCCGCCCCATTGACCGCGATCCGGGGCCGAGGTGGGGGTGGGGGCGAACGGTCGGTCGCCCCGCGGACGGTGGGAGCGGCCGGCTCGATGGCAGGGCGGTGAGGGGGCGCGCCCCCTCACCGCCCTGTCGCGGTCGCTCTGCGCTGCGGGGAGGCGAGGGAACCGGTAATCGCCGGTATCTCGTCGCGGAGGACGGCGCGCGGGGGTTCGCTCCGTCAGGATGGGGGCATGGGATTCCATGTCGACTCCGAGACCGGGCGGCTGCGCCGCGTCATCCTGCACCGGCCCGATCTGGAACTGAAGCGGCTCACCCCCACCAACCGTGACGCGCTCCTCTTCGACGACGTGCTGTGGGTGCGGCGGGCGCGGCATGAGCACGACGGGTTCGCGGACGTCCTGCGGGACCGGGGAGTCGAGGTCCACCTCTTCGGCGATCTGCTGCGGGAGACCCTCGAGCTGCCCGCCGCCCGGGCGCTCGTGCTGGACCGGGTCTTCCACGAGAAGGAGTACGGTCCGGCCGCCGCCGACCATCTGCGCGCCGCCTTCGACTCCTTCGAGCCGTCGGCGCTCGCCGAGGCGCTGGTGGGAGGGATGACGAAGCGGGAGTTCCTCGCCGCGCACCGCGAGCCGACCTCGGTGCGCTTCCACGTGATGGACCTGGACGACTTCGTCCTCGGGCCGCTTCCGAACCACATCTTCACGCGGGACACCTCCGCCTGGATCTACGACGGTGTCTCCATCAACGCCATGCGCTGGCCCGCCCGCCAGCGCGAGACGGTGCACTTCGAGGCAATCTACCGGCACCACCCGCTGTTCACGGACGCCGAGGCCGGGCCGTTCCACCACTGGTCGGAGGGGCAGGCCGACTATCCGTCGACCATCGAGGGAGGGGACGTCCTCGTCATCGGCAACGGCGCCGTCCTGATCGGCATGAGCGAGCGGACCACTCCGCAGGCGGTGGAGATGCTGGCCCGCGGGATGTTCGCGGCCGGCTCGGCGCGGATGATCGTCGCGCTCGACATGCCGAAGCGGCGTGCGTTCATGCACCTCGACACGGTGATGACGATGGTCGACCACGACACCTTCACGCAGTACGCGGGACTCGGCATGCTGCGCTCGTACACGATCGAGCCGGGTGACGAGGGCCAGTCCCTCCGGGTCACCGACCATCCGCCGGAGCACATGCACAGCGCGATCGCGGCGGCGCTCGGGCTGCAGGACATCCGGGTCCTCACGGCGACCCAGGACGTCCACGCGGCGGAGCGCGAACAGTGGGACGACGGCTGCAACGTCCTGGCGGTCGAACCCGGGGTGGTCGTGGCGTACGAGCGCAACGTCACCACCAACACGCACCTGCGCAAGCAGGGCATCGAGGTGATCGAGATCCCGGGCAGCGAGCTGGGGCGGGGCAGGGGCGGCCCTCGCTGCATGAGCTGTCCCGTGGAGCGTGACGCGGTCTGACCCGCGGCGGCCCGGGCGGTGCGAGGAGGGCGGGGGTCCCGTCCGGGAGTCAGTGGCCCGCATCACTGTATAGGAATACTGGCTTACGTATAGACTTCCATCGTCAACCGTCGCCGTCCCCGTTCGCGAATACAGGAGCGCCCCCATGGCCACTGACCTCATCGGCCGCCACTTCCTCAAGGAGCTGGACTTCACCGCCGAGGAGTTCCGCGGTCTGATCGCGCTGGCCGCCGAGCTCAAGGCCGCCAAGAAGGCGGGCGCCGAGGTCCAGAGGCTGCGGGGCAGGAACATCGCCCTGATCTTCGAGAAGACCTCGACCAGGACCCGGTGCGCCTTCGAGGTCGCGGCCGCCGACCAGGGGGCCTCCACCACCTACCTCGACCCGTCCGGCTCGCAGATCGGGCACAAGGAGTCGGTCCGGGACACCGCCCGCGTCCTCGGCCGGATGTTCGACGCCATCGAGTACCGGGGCGACAGCCAGGCGAACGTCGAGGAGCTGGCAGCGTACGCGGGTGTCCCCGTCTACAACGGCCTGACCGACGACTGGCACCCCACCCAGATGCTCGCCGACGTCCTCACCATGACCGAGCACTCGGACAAGCCGCTGGACTCGATGGCCTTCGCCTACCTCGGCGACGCCCGCTTCAACATGGGCAACTCCTACCTGATCACCGGCGCCCTGCTCGGCATGGACGTCCGGATCGTGGCCCCCGAGGCCTACTGGCCGGCCGAGGAGGTCGTCGCGCGCGCCCGCAAGCTCGCCGAGGCGAGCGGTGCCACGATCACCCTCACCGAGGACGTCGCCGAAGGCGTGCGCGGGGCCGACTTCGTCGCCACCGACGTCTGGGTCTCCATGGGGGAGCCCAAGGAGGTCTGGGACGAGCGGATCGCCGCCCTCTCGCCGTACGCCGTCACCATGGACGTGCTGCGGGCCACCGCCAATCCGGCCGTGAAGTTCCTGCACTGCCTGCCGGCCTTCCACGACCTCGGCACCGTCGTCGGGCGGGACATCCACGCCCGTCACGGCCTGACCGAGCTGGAGGTCTCCGACGAGGTCTTCGAGTCCGAGCACTCCGTCGTCTTCGACGAGGCCGAGAACCGCATGCACACCATCAAGGCCGTGCTGGTCGCCACGCTGGCCACTTCCTAGCCGCGGTCCGAGCGCGCGGTCCCGGGGACGCCCGCCCGCCCGTGCCCAGGTGAGGGGCGCGACCGCGCCGGCCGGGCCTCGCATATGCCCCGGGTTCTTTCGTGCACGCATCTGTTCCGGTGGGGGCGCCGGATGGCAGGGTGTGCCTACGCGGTCCTCCGCTCTCCGCTCCTCCGGGGGACGGGCCGCGCCGGCCCTCCCGCGCGTCGCCCGCCGGGACGTGGCCGCACCGCACCTCCCGGCTCCCCACGGGAGGCCCGGTGCATGCCCGCACGGGTCCTGCTCACGCCTCGTCCGGCCGGCGCGGCCGCGGCAGCGCGGGGAGGGTGAACCAGACCGCCTTTCCGTGAGCGGTGGGGCGGTGGCCGCAGTCGCTGCTCAGGGCGCGGATCAGCAGCAGGCCGCGTCCGTGCTCCTGCCAGGGGTCCGGCTCCTCGCCCGGCCCCGGGCAGGTCAGCTCTCCCGGGCCCATCGGGCGCCGGTCGTGCACCTCCACCTGGCAGGTGCCCGGCAGTAGCTCCACGACCAGTTCGATGGGGTCCCCGCCGTCCGTGTGCTCGACGGCGTTGGCGACGAGTTCCGCCGTCAGGAGTTCGGCCGTGTCGCTGTCGGCCGGGGTGTCGAGAGCCGCCATCGCGGTACGGATCAGCGCGCGGGCGATCGGTACGGCGGCGGCGTCGTGCGGCAGCTCGATGCGCCAGCCGGCGGGGCCGGAGTCCGGGGCAGGGAACACGGCGGGTCCGTTCGGGCGGGGTAGTGGACGCGGGGCAGGGCGCGGCGGACGCCTGCGGACGTGGAGTGCGGGGGTCTCAACGTCCTACTTTCAACCTTAAGAAGTCAAAAACGGGGTGCCAGGGGCCTGTGTCCGGGGTGGCGGGGGACCTGCGCCGCCCGTGCCCGGGACCTTCGCCCCGGCGGCGTGGCGGCGCGGTGTCATATAGCGCACCCGTGACGACAGTCACATATCAGTGATAAGGTTCCCTCAGGTGATGCCGTGTACACGCACGCTGAGGGAGGCCGTCCCGAATGAGCCCTTTCACCGGCTCCGCACCCCGCACCGAGCGCTGGCGGCATCTGCGCCTGGACGTCGACGACGGCGTCGCCACCGTGACGCTCGCCCGTCCCGAGAAGCTCAACGCCCTCACCTTCGGCGCCTACGCCGACCTGCGCGACCTCCTCGCCGAGCTTTCCCGCGAGCGGGCCGTGCGCGCTCTCGTCCTCGGCGGCGAGGGGCGCGGATTCTGCTCCGGCGGCGACGTGGACGAGATCATCGGCGCGACCCTGTCGATGGACACGGCCCAGCTGCTGGACTTCAACCGGATGACCGGGCAGGTCGTCCGCGCGATCCGCGAGTGCCCCTTCCCGGTGATCGCCGCCGTCCACGGGGTCGCGGCCGGCGCGGGCGCCGTCCTCGCCCTCGCCGCCGACTTCCGTATCGCCGACCCCAGCGCCCGCTTCGCCTTCCTCTTCACCCGGGTCGGCCTCTCGGGCGGCGACATGGGGGCGGCGTACCTGCTGCCCCGGGTCGTCGGCCTCGGCCACGCGACCCGGCTGCTGATGCTCGGCGATGCCGTCAGGGCCCCCGAGGCCGAGCGCATCGGGCTGATCAGCGAACTCACCGAAGAGGGCGACGTCGACGCCCGGGCCGCCGCACTCGCCCGGCGTCTCGCCGACGGCCCCGCCCTGGCCCACGCCCAGACGAAGGCGCTCCTCACGGCCGAGCTGGACATGCCCCTGGCCGCCTCCGTCGAACTCGACGCCGCCACCCAGGCGCTGCTGATGAACGGCGAGGACTACGCGGAGTTCCACGCCGCCTTCACCGAGAAGCGCCCGCCGAAGTGGCGGGGACGCTGACGTGGGAGGGACACCGGCCCGTCCGCTCCGGGTCGCCGTCATCGGCGGCGGCCCCGGAGGGCTCTACGCCGCCGCCCTCCTCAAGCGGCTCGACCCGGCGCGCGAGGTCACCGTCTGGGAGCGCGGCGCCCCCGACGACACCTTCGGCTTCGGCGTCGTCCTGTCCGACGAGACCCTCGGCGGCATCGAGCACGCCGACCCCGACGTCCACCGTGCCCTCCAGGCCGAGTTCGTCCGGTGGGACGACATCGACATCGCCCACCGGGGGCACCTGCTCACCTCCTCCGGACACGGCTTCGCCGCGCTCGGCCGCCGCCGGCTCCTGGAGATCCTGCACTCCCGCTGCGCCGAACTCGGCGTACGGCTCCACGTCCGCACCGAGGCCCCGGCCGCCGCCGAGCTGGCCGCCACGCACGACCTGGTCGTGGCGGCGGACGGCGTCCACAGCGCGACCCGCGAGGCCCACGCGGACGTCTTCCGGCCCCGGCTCACCACCCACCGCTGCCGTTACATCTGGCTCGCCGCCGACTTCGCCTTCGACGCCTTCCGCTTCGAGATCGCCGAGACCGAGCACGGCGTGATGCAGCTCCATGGCTACCCCTACCTCCGCCCGGCGCCGGCGCCCGGTCCCGGACGGGCACCCGCCCCCCTCGCCCGCCCTGGCACCGCCCCCGGCGCGTCCACCGTCATCATCGAGATGCGCGAAGAGGTCTGGCGCGCCGCCGGCTTCGACGAACAGGACGAGACCGACTCCATCGCCCGCTGCGCGAAGATCTTCGCCGAGACCCTCGGCGGCCGCCCCCTGCGCTCCAACAACTCCACCTGGACCGCCTTCCGCACGGTCGTCAACGCGCGCTGGTCGCACGGCCACACGGTCCTGCTCGGCGACGCCGCCCACACGGCCCACTTCTCCATCGGCTCCGGCACCAAGCTCGCCGTCGAGGACGCCCTCGCCCTCGCCGCCTGCGTCGAGGAACAGCCCACCGTGGCCGAGGCGCTCGCCGCCTACGAGTCCGAGCGCCGGCCCGTCGTGGAGTCCACCCAGCGCGCCGCCGCCGCCAGCCTGCGCTGGTTCGAGGAGGTCGACCGGTACCTCGACCAGCCGCCGCGCCAGTTCGCGTTCAACCTCCTCACCCGCAGCCGCCGCGTCACCCACGGCAACCTGCGGCTCCGGGACCCCGCCTTCACCGACTCCGTCGAGCGCGCCTTCGGCTGCCCGCCCGGCACCCCGCCGATGTTCACCCCCTTCCGGCTGCGCGGACTGACCCTGCGCAACCGCGTCGTCGTCTCGCCGATGGACCTGTACGTCGCCGAGGACGGCGTCCCCGACGACTTCCACCTCGTCCACCTGGGCGCCAGGGCCCTCGGCGGCGCCGGGCTCGTGATGACCGAGATGGTCTGCGTGAGCCGCGAGGGCCGGATCACACCCGGGTGCACCGGCCTCTGGACCGACGAGCAGGCCGAGGCGTGGAGCCGCGTCACCTCGTTCGTGCACACCCGGTCACCCGGCACCGCGATCGGCGTCCAGCTCGGCCACTCCGGCCGCAAGGGCTCCACCCGCCGGATGTGGGAGGGCATCGACCAGCCGCTGCCCGACGGCAACTGGCCCCTGACGGCCGCCTCCCCGCTCCCGTACCGCCCCGGCGTCAACCAGATCCCGCACGCCCTCGACCGGGCCGGGATGACGGCCGTCCGGGAGCAGTTCGCGGCGGCGGCCCGCCGCGCGGCGCGCTGCGACTTCGACCTGCTCGAACTGCACTGCGCCCACGGCTATCTGCTCTCCGGTTTCCTCTCCCCGCTGACCAACCGCAGGGACGACGCCTACGGCGGCCCGCTCGCGAACCGGCTCCGCTTCCCCCTCGAGGTCTTCGACGCCGTCCGCGAGGTGTGGCCGCCGGAGCGTCCGATGACGGTCCGGATCTCGGCCACCGACTGGGCGGACGGCGGCACGACCGACGAGGACGCGATCGGGACGGCCCGCGCGTTCGCCGCTCACGGGGCCGACGCCATCGACGTCTCCACCGGCCAGGTCGTCCCCGACGAACGCCCCGAGTACGGACGCTCGTACCAGACCCCGTACGCCGACCGGATCCGCGGGGCCGTCCCCGTCCCGGTCATCGCCGTGGGCGCCATCTCCTCCTGGGACGACGTCAACTCCCTGCTGCTCGCGGGCCGCGCCGACCTCTGCGCCCTGGCGCGCCCGCACCTCTACGACCCGCACTGGACGCTCCACG
This sequence comes from Streptomyces sp. NPDC053755, assembly GCF_040677675.1. Lineage (NCBI taxonomy): Bacteria > Bacillati > Actinomycetota > Actinomycetes > Kitasatosporales > Streptomycetaceae > Streptomyces > Streptomyces sp. NPDC053755. Next base: position 227,647 of record NZ_JBFASK010000002.1, read on the forward strand.
CGGCGGCCGAACAGAACTACCGCGGCCCGGCGGCCGCGTGGCCCGACCCGTACCGCGCTGGGAGCCGTACGCCGCCGACGGGCCGCACCGACGCGCCGAAGCCCCGGCTCGGACTCCACCTCCGCCCCTGAGAGGGCGTCCCCCGGGCGAGGTCCGGAGCCGTCCCCGGGGCGAGTTCCGAGCCGTCCGTCAGCCCCGGCCGGCGCCGTCCCCGCGGACGAACGCCTCCCCGGCGTCGCGCAGCCTCTCGTGCAGCGCCGCGAACACCTCCGCCGAGCGGCCTCCCGGCCAGTCGCCGGGCAGCAGTTCCGGCGGCAGCACCGGGTCCGCGTACGGCAGGCGGCGCCAGGAGTCCAGGGCGAGGAGATAGTCGCGGTACGCGTCTTCCGCCGTCCCCGGCGAAACCTTCCAGGCGCGCAGGACCGGCTCGTGGGCGGCGAGGAACTCCTCGTGCAGCTTGGCGATCGAGGCCAGGTCCCACCAGCGGGCCACCGCCTCCGCCGTCGCCGTGTACCCCAGGTGCTCACCCCGGAAGAGGTCCACGTACGGGGAGAGCTCCAGCCGCTCCAGGGTGTGCCGGGTCTCCTCGTGGAGCCGCGCGGGGGCGATCCAGACGCCCGGGGCCGCCGTGCCGAAGCCCAGCCGGGCCAGACGCGAGCGCAGCAGATGCCGCTTGTGGCGCTCGGACTCGGGCACGGAGAAGACGGCGAGGACCCAGCCCTCGGAGAGCTTCGGCTCCGTGCGGGAGTAGATCCGGCGGTCGCCGTCGTCCAGGAGCTGGCGCGCCTCGTCGGAGAGCACGTACCCCGCCGCCCCGTCGGCCGTCCGCCCCGGCAGCAGCAGGCCCCGCCGCTTCAGTCGCGACACCGACGACCGCACCGCGGGCGCGTCGACGCCGACCGCCGCGAGGAGCCGGATCAGCTCGGCCACCGGCGTCGGCGCCCCGTCGCGCGCGGGGCCACGGCCGTACGCGCCGTACAGCGAGACGATCAGGGAACGGGGAGTGTGCTGCTCGGCCACGTGATCACTCTAGGGGGTGGTGTGTCCGTGGGGACCGGCTCGGGTGCCCTGCGCGGGCGGTCACGGCGTCCCGTCGGGCCCTCCCGCGTGCTCCTCGGCACCCTGCCCCTGCGCCCGCTCCGCGCCGGGCCCTGCGGTGGTCTCCTCGGCGCGCAGCCGGAAGCGCTGGAGCTTCCCCGTCGCCGTCCGGGGCAGCGCGTCCAGGAAGACGATCTTCCGGGGGCTCTTGTACGGCGCCAGGCGGGCGCGGACGAACGCGCGCAGCGCGGCCGCCGTCTCCGCGTCGCGCGGTACCCCGTGCCGTACGACCGTGTACGCCACCACGATCCGGCCGCGCAGCTCGTCCGGATGGCCGACCACCGCCGCCTCGACCACGTCGGGGTGGGCGAGCAGCGCCTCCTCGACCTGAGGGCCCGCGATGTTGTAGCCGGCCGAGATGATCATGTCGTCGGCGCGGGCGACGTACCGGAAGTAGCCCTCCTTGTCCCGCACGTAGGTGTCGCCGGTGATGTTCCAGCCGTCCCGGACGTACTCGCCCTGGCGGGGATCGGCCAGATATCGGCAGCCCACGGGCCCGCGCACCGCGAGCAGGCCCTCCTCGCCGTCGGGCACCTCCGCGCCCGTGTGGTCCACGATCCTGGCCTCCCAGCCGGGGACGGGGCGCCCGGTGGTGCCCGGGCGGATGTCGCCGTCCGCCGCGGAGATGAAGATGTGCAGGAGCTCGGTCGCGCCGATGCCGTTGATGAGCTTCAGTCCGGTCCGGTCGTACCAGGCATCCCAGGTGGCGGCCGGCAGGTTCTCGCCGGCGGAGACACACCGGCGCAGGGAGGCCGTGACGTCGCTGCGACCCCGGCTCCGGCCCTCGCGCTCGTCCGGACCGTCCCGGCCGTCCCCGTCATGGTGCTCCCGGTGACCACGGCGCACGTGGTGCCCGTCCAGCTCGTCCAGCATCAGCCGGTACGCGGTCGGAGCCGTGAACAGCACCGACACCCGGTGCTCGGCGACGGCCGCGAGCAGCTGGGCGGGGCCGGCCTGTTCCAGGAGCAGGGCGCTCGCCCCCGCGCGCAGGGGGAAGACCACCAGGCCGCCGAGGCCGAAGGTGAAGCCCAGGGGCGGGGAGCCGGCGAACACGTCGTCCGGAAGCGGGCGCAGGACGTGGGCGGAGAAGGTGTCGGCGACGGCCAGCACGTCGCGGTGGAAGTGCATGCACCCCTTGGGCCGACCGGTGGTACCGGAGGTGAAGGCGATCAGCGCCACGTCGTCCGCGGCCGTGCGCACGGCCTCGTAGGCGGCGGGCTTGGCGAGTGCCAGGGAGAGCAGGTCGTCGGGGGAGTCCCCGCCGTACGTGGTGATGCGCAGCCCGGGTATCGCGGCCTTGACCAGCTCGTCGACCGACCGGATGTCGCACAGTGCGTGGGTGCAGCGCGCCATCTCGGCCATCACGGCCAGTTCCCCGGCACGCTGCTGGGCCAGGACGGTGACGGCCACCCCGCCCGCCTTCATCACCGCCAGCCAGCAGGCGGCCAGCCAGGGTGTCGTGGGGCCGCGCAGCAGCACCCGGTGGCCGGGCCGTACGCCCAGGTCGGTCGTCAGGACATGGGCGATCCGGTTCACGCGGTCCTGGAGTTGTCCGTATGTCCAGACAAGCCCCGATCCGTCCCGGAAGGCGGGCCGCTCCGCGCCGAATCGTTCCACCGTGCGGTCGAGCAGTTCCGCCCCGCAGTTGAGCCGCTCGGGATAGCACAGGTCGGGCAGATCGAAGAGCAGCCGCGGCCACTGCCCGGCGGGCGGCAGGTGATCGCGCGCGAACGTGTCGTGATGGGCCGAGCCGGTCAGCTCCATGAGTTCGTCCCCTTGTCGTGGTGGGGTCGCCCAACGAGCGTATCGTGATGGTGACGACAGTCAACGGTGCGCGATAGAACGGTCCGACGGCGAGACGGCGGCGAGGACGGCGGTGACGACCGTGGTCAGGCGACGACGTGGCCTCGCGAAGGTGACGACGTGACGACGGAGGCAGGAGTCCGAATGTCCGCATTCTCGCTCGACCCCGCACAGACCGCCCGCTGTAGGGAGCTTCGCACCCTTGCGGCCGAGCGCCTGCGGCCCCTCGCCGAGAAGGGCGAATCCGGGCGCGTCAACCGCCCCCTCGTCGCCGCCCTCGGGGAACTCGGACTCCTCGCCCGTCTCTTCGAGGCCGGCGCCCTCGACCTCTGCCTGATGCGCGAGTCGCTGGCCCACGCGTGCACCGAGGCCGAGACCGCGCTCGCCCTCCAAGGGCTCGGCGCCCATCCGGTCGCCGCCGCCGGCACCCCCGCACAGCGCGACCGCTGGCTCCCCGAGGTCACGGCGGGGCGCGCGGTCGCCGCCTTCGCGCTCTCCGAACCCGACGCCGGCTCCGACGCCGCCGCACTCGCCCTGGAGGCCCGCCCCGACGGCGCCGGCGGGTGGCTCCTGCACGGCGAGAAGCGCTGGATCTCCAACGCCCCCGAGGCCGACTTCGCCACCGTCTTCGCCCGGACCACGCCGGGAGCGGGAGCGCGCGGGGTCACCGCGTTCCTCGTTCCCGCCGACCGGCCCGGCCTCACCGGCAGCCCGCTCGACATGCTCTCCCCGCACGCCATCGGCACGCTGGTCTTCGACGGGGTCCCCGTCGGCCCGGACGACGTCCTCGGCGAGGTCGACCGCGGCTTCCGGGTCGCCATGAACACCCTCAACCTCTTCCGCCCCAGCGTCGGGGCGTTCGCCGTCGGCATGGCCCAGGCCGCCCTCGACGCCACCCTCGCCCACACGGCGGCCCGCTCCGCCTTCGGGGGAGTCCTGCGCGACCTCCAGGCGGTCGCCCACCAGGTCGCCGAGATGGCCACCCGCACCGAAGCCGCCCGGCTGCTCGTCTACGCGGCGGCGGCGGCGTACGACTCCGGCGCGAGCGACGTGCCCAAGCGCGCGGCGATGGCGAAGCTCCTCGCCACCGAGACGGCCCAGTACGTCGTCGACGCCGCCGTCCAGCTCCACGGCGCCCGCGCCCTGCAACGCGGCCACCTGCTGGAACACCTCTACCGCGAGGTGCGTGCACCACGCATCTACGAAGGAGCCACCGAGGTCCAGCGCACGATCATCGCCCGAGAGCTGTACGCATGAGAGCGGAACGCTCCACCGAGGACCGGGGACCCGGGGGCCCGGGGACGCGGCACGGGGCGCCGGGAACCCAGAACCGGGACCGGGGGACCCAGGACCGAGGAGTCGCACGGATGACCGGAGAGCTGTACGGATGACCCGAGGAGCCGCACGGATGACGAAGGAGCTGTACCGATGACGCCCCTCCACCGGCACAATCCCGCCGAGCTGTCCCCGCCCACCGGTTTCTCCCACGCCGTCACGGCCACGGGGTGCCGTCTGGTCTTCCTCGCCGGGCAGACCGCCCTCGACCGCGACGGAAAGATCGTCGGAGAGACCCTCTCGGAGCAGTTCGAGACCGCGCTCGCCAACCTGCTCGCCGCCCTCCGCCACGCCGGCGGTTCCCCGGCCGACCTCGCGCGGGTCACCGTGTACGCCACCGATGTCGCCGACTACCGCCGCCACGCCCACGAACTCGGGCGTGTCTGGCGGCGGTTGGCCGGCCGCGACTATCCCGCGATGGCAGTGATCGGGGTCGTGCGCCTCTGGGACGAGCAGGCGCGGGTGGAGCTGGACGGCTTCGCCGTCCTGGAGTAGCGACGTCCGAGCTCCCGCCGAACTCCTGGTGCGGGGGCGGCGGTCGTGGCCGCCGCCCCGCCGGGCTTGATCAATTGGTCACCCGCCGGAGGCGGGCTTAGGGTCGAAAGGTGGACTGACCGGCCCACGGCCGCCTACCCACCACGCGAGGGCGCGATGCGCCATGAGTACCCCCAAGCCGACGACACCAGCACGGACCGCCGCCACCAAGCGCCAGGGCGGCGGCAACACGATCGCCCTTCTGGTCATCGCCTCCTGTCAGCTGATGGTCGTCCTCGACATCACCATCGTGAACATCGCGTTGCCCCACATCCAGAGCTCGCTCGACTTCTCGACCACGAGCCTGTCGTGGGTGGTCAACGCGTACACCCTGACCTTCGGAGGCCTGCTTCTGCTCGGCGGGCGGGTCGGTGACATCCTCGGCCGGCGCCGGGTCTTCATCTTCGGCGTCCTCCTCTTCGGACTCGCCTCCCTGCTCGGCGGACTCGCCCAGAACGACTGGCAACTCCTCGCCGCCCGTGCCCTGCAGGGCGTCGGCGGCGCGATCGCCTCGCCGACCTCTCTCGCACTGATCTCCACCACCTTCACCGAAGGACCGGAGCGCAACCGGGCGTTCGGCGTCTTCGCGGCCGTGTCCGCGGGCGGTGGCGCGATCGGACTGCTCGCGGGCGGCGTCCTGGTCGAATGGCTCGACTGGCGCTGGGTGTTCTTCGTCAACGTCCCGATCGCCGTCCTCATCGCCGTCGCGGCGCCCCGCTACATCAAGGAGTCCGAACGCCACGCCGGCCACTTCGACCTGACCGGTGCGCTCACCGCCACCGTCGGGATGGTGGCGCTGGTCTACGGGTTCATCCGCGCCGCCCAGGAGGGCTGGCGGGATCCCGTCACCCTCGCCTCCTTCGGAGCGGCCGTCGTGCTGCTCATCGTCTTCATCGCGATCGAGCGGCGCTCGCGGCAGCCGATCACCCCGCTGCACATGTTCGCCGACCGCAACCGGGCGGGCACGTACGCCATCATGCTCTGCCTGGCCGCGGCGATGTTCGGCATGTTCTTCTTCCTGACCCTGTTCGTGCAGAACGTCCTGGGCTTCAGCCCCCTGGAGGCCGGCCTGGCGTTCCTGCCGGTCAGCGCGGTGATCGCGGTCGGCGCGGGGCTCGCCTCCCAGATGCTGCCGAGGTTCGGACCGAAACCCTTCATGGTCGTCGGCTCGCTCCTCGCCGCGGCCGGGCTCTCCTGGCTGACCCTGACCGACGTGCACTCCACCTACCTGGGCAGCATCCTCGGCCCCATGCTCATCTTCAGCCTGGGAATGGGCATGCTCTTCGTCTCGCTGACCCTGATGGCGCTCTCCAACGTGCGCACGGAGGAGTCGGGCGCCGCGTCCGGGCTGCTCAACGCGACCCAGCAGGTGGGCGGTTCCCTCGGACTCTCGATCCTGGTGACGGTCTTCGGAACGGCCAGCCGCAACGAGGCGGAGAAGCAGGTGCCGGCCTTCCTCTCCCAGGCCGGACCGCTGGAGAAGGCGCAGTTCGCCAAGACGGGCCAGCTGCCGCCGCCCTGGGCCGACGAGGTGCTCACCTCCGGTGTGTCCCTGGCCTTCATCGTGGCGGCCGCCTTCGCGATCATCGCCGCCGTGATCGCCCTCGTCGCGATCCAGGTACGCCCCTCCGACCTCGAACGCCTCAAGGGCGGCATGGGCCCCCCGGGCGTGGGCTGAGCCGGTCCCCGGGTCGGTCCGAGCCGGCCGGCCGGGCGGCCCACCGGCCCCGCGGCACCGTCGTCACCCGGTCGGATCACGCCCCGCGCGCGATCCGACCCGGGTGGCGTCGCCGCGCGTGCCGCCCCCCGCGCCCCGCTCGATGATGGGTGGATGGACGTCACCGAGGTACTCCTGCCCGGCCTCGGGCTGCGCTACGAGTTCACCAACCACCGGGGCGACCGCATCGGAGTCGTCGCCCGGCAGACCGGTGACTACGAACTGGTGGTGTACGAGAGGGACGACCCCGACGAGGGGCGCTCCGTCCTCGAACTCAACGCGGAAGAGGCCGACACGGTGGCCGAGATCCTCGGTGCGCCGCGGATCGCCGAGCGGTTCGCCGGACTGACCGAGGAGGCGCCCGGGCTGCGGTCCGGGCAGACCGAGGTCCGCCCCGGAAGCCGCTACGACGGCCGGCCCCTGGGGGACACCCAGGCGCGGACCCTGACCGGCGCGTCCGTCGTCGCCGTGGTCAGGGGAGGGATCGTGCTGCCCTCCCCCTCCCCGCAGGACGTCCTGCGAGGAGGGGACGTCCTCGTGGTGATCGGTACCCACGAGGGCATCGCGGCCGTGGAACAGATCATCCAGGGCTGACGGTGCACACGCCGGTCGCGCTGCTGCTGGAGCTCGGCGTCATCCTCGCCGCCCTGAGCCTGCTCGGGACCGTGGCCAGACGCCTCACGCTCTCGCCGATCCCGCTCTACCTGCTCGTGGGCCTGGCGATCGGCGAGGGGGGCATCGCGCCCGTCCCCGCGGCCGGCGGGTTCGTCGAGACGGGCGCCGCCATCGGCGTCGTCCTGCTCCTTCTGACGCTCGGCCTCGAGTTCTCCCTGCCGGAGTTCGCCGTCGGCATGCGGCGCCGCGTCCCGTCCGCCCTGGTCGACCTCGTCCTCAACGCCCTGCCGGGCGCGGTGGCCGGACTGCTGCTCGGGCTCGACGGCATCGGGACGCTCGCCCTGGCCGGCGCCACCTACATCTCCTCCTCCGGCATCGTCGCCCGGCTCCTGGCGGACCTGCGCCGCCTCGGCAACCGGGAGACCCCGGCCGTGCTGTCGGTCCTCGTCCTGGAGGACTGCGTCATGGCCTTCTACTTGCCGGTGCTCGCCGTGCTCGCCTCCGGCGGCCGCTGGTGGCAGGCGGCCCTCGGCGTGCTCGCGGCGGTCGGCGCCGTCGTGGCGGCCGTCACCGTCTCCTACCGCTGGGGGCACCACCTGGGCCGGCTGGTCTCCCACCCGGACGACGAGCAGCTCTTGCTCCGGGTGCTCGGCCTGACCCTGATCGTGGCGGCCCTGGCCGAACTCGTCCATGCCTCGGCGGCCGTCGGCGCCTTCCTCGTCGGCCTCACCCTCACCGGGGAGACGGCGACCCGCACCCGCGCCGTACTCAGCCCGCTGCGGGACCTCTTCGCCGCCGTGTTCTTCCTCGCCATCGGACTGTCCGTCGACCCGGACGACCTGGTGCCTGCCCTGCCCGCGGCCCTCGCGCTGGCCGCCGTGAGCATCGTCACCAAGGTGCTCACCGGACGGTTCGCCGCCGCGCGGGACGGCGTGGGGCGCCGCGGGCAGCTGCGTGCCGGGACGGCCCTGATCGCGCGGGGCGAGTTCTCCCTCGTCATCGTCGGCCTCGTCGGCACCCTGCACGGCTCCCTCGGGCCGCTGGTCACCGCGTACGTCTTCATCCTCGCGATCGTGGGCCCGGTCCTCACGCGCCTGGCCGGCGCGGTCCCCCTCGGCGGGCGGCAGCCGCCCCGCGCCGACGCGCAGGACGGGGCCGCCTGAGCCGGCCGGACGGCGCCCCCCGGCGGACGCCCGCGCCACGGGCCCGGGCGTCCGCCCCGCGTCACCGGGCCCGTACGACCGTCACGCCCAGGTCACCGGCAGGCTCTTCACCCCGTGGATGTCCGCCGCCTCCGGGCGAACGGGGACCTCCTCGGCCGGTACGGCGAGGCGCAGTCCCGGGAAGCGGGCGAACAGAGCGGAGAACGCCACCCGCATCTCGATACGGGCGAGCTGCGCACCCAGGCACAGGTGGATGCCGTGGCCGAAGGCCAGGTGGCCGCCGTCCCGCCTGCGGAGGTCGAGCACCTGCGGATCGGTGAAGCGCTCGGGGTCGCGGTTGGCGGTGCTGTAGGAGAGGACGACCGTCGTACCCGCCCGGATCAGCTGCCCGCCCACCTCGACGTCCACCAGCGCCGTCCTCATGAACGACTTGGCGACGCTCAGATACCGCAGCAGCTCCTCCACGGCCTGGTCGGTGAGCGCGGGATCGGCGCGCAGCGCGGCCAGCTGTTCGGGGTTCCGCAGGAGGGCGAAGGCCCCGAGGGCCAGCATGTTCGCGGTGGTGTCGAAGCCGGCCGCCAGCAGGATCAGGCCGATCCCCCGCAGCTCCTCGTCGGTCAGGTCGCTGTCGGTGAGTTCGCTGAGCACGTCGTCGGTGGGGTTCGCGCGCTTGGCGGCCACCAGCCGGGCGAGGTACTCCTGGGTCGCGGTGTAGGCCGCGATCAGGTCCTCGTCGCTCGTCTCCCCGTTCATGAACGTGTCGATCTGTTCCTGGAAGGACGCGCGGTCCTGGTAAGGCACCCCCAGCAGCTCGCAGATGACGATGGTGGGGATCGGCTTGGCGAACGCGGACACCAGGTCCGCCGTCGGCCCGGCCGCCTCCATGGCGTCCAGGCAGTCGGCGGTGATCTGCTCGACGCGCTCGGTGAGGAGCCGCATCCGCCGCGCGGTGAACCTGCCCACCAGCGGCTTGCGGTAGCGCCCGTGCTCCGGCTCGTCCATGAGGAGGAACTCGCCGGGCGGCGCCGGGGGGAGCTCGAAGTCGACGACGTTCAGGAGGTCCTTGCGGGAGCTGAACCGCGAGTCGGCCAGGACCGACCTGACGAGGTCGTACCCGGTGATCAGCCAGCCGGGCTTCCCGCCGGGGTGGGTGTAGCGGCTGACGGGCCCCTGCCGACGGGCCTCGATCAGCTCCGCCGGCGGGTCGAACGGGCAGCCGGGCGGGCGTTCCGCCGGCAGCGTCGTGACGGTGTGGACGGTTCACCCATGGCCATTCCTCATCTCGCGGCGGCATCTGCTTGACACATGTCGAAAGCTACGTTGCGTTCAGGGTTCCGTCCATCGATTTGAAAGCGTAAATGCGGCTCAGTGGAGGCAAATTGATGCAATGACACTGGTCGTTAACGCAACGGTCCGTTGCAATGGACTTCGTTGCGCGGGGATGCGCGGGGATGCGCGAAGGGCCGCCGACCGGGCGCTTCGGGAGGCGAAGCGCCGCGGACGACGGCCCGGGCGGGGAGAGTTCGCGGGGGATCAGATATCGCGGAAGATCTCGATCTGCGCCCCCACCGAGTTGAGGCGCTCCGCCAGCTCCTCGTATCCGCGGTTGATCACGTACACGTTCCGCAGGACCGACGTGCCCTCGGCCGCCATCATCGCCAGCAGCACCACCACCGCCGGGCGCAGCGCCGGCGGGCACATCATCTCGGCGGCGCGCCAGCGGGTCGGCCCCTCGACCAGGACGCGGTGGGGGTCGAGGAGCTGGAGGCGGCCGCCGAGGCGGTTGAGGTCGGTGAGGTAGATCGCGCGGTTGTCGTAGACCCAGTCGTGGATGAGGGTCTTGCCCTGCGCGGTCGCCGCGATGGCCGCGAAGAACGGCACGTTGTCGATGTTGAGGCCGGGGAACGGCATCGGGTGGATCTTGTCGATCGGCGCCTCCAGCTTGGAGGGACGGACCGTCAGGTCGACCAGGCGGGTGCGGCCGTTGTCGGCGGCGTACTCCGCGGAGCGGTCGTGGTCCAGGCCCATCTCCTCCAGGACCGCGAGCTCGATCTCCATGAACTCGATCGGCACCCGGCGGATCGTCAGCTCCGACTCCGTGACGACGGCCGCGGCCAGCAGGCTCATCGCCTCGACCGGGTCCTCGGAAGGGGAGTAGTCGACGTCCACGTCGATCTGCGGGACGCCGTGCACGGTCAGCGTCGTGGTGCCGATGCCCTCGACCTTCACGCCCAGCGCCTCCAGGAAGAAGCACAGGTCCTGGACCATGTAGTTCGAGGAGGCGTTGCGGATGACGGTGACACCGTCGTTGCGCGCGGCGGCGAGCAGCGCGTTCTCGGTCACGGTGTCGCCGCGCTCGGTCAGCACGATCGGACGGTCGGGCGAGACGGACCTCTCGACCTGGGCGTGGTAGAGGCCCTCGGTCGCCGTGATGTCGAGGCCGAAGCGGCGCAGGGCGATCATGTGCGGCTCGATCGTGCGCGTACCGAGGTCGCAGCCGCCCGCGTAGGGCAGCCTGAAGCGGTCGAGGCGGTGCATCAGGGGGCCGAAGAACATGATGATCGAGCGGGTGCGGATCGCGGCCTCGGCGTCGATCGACTCCATGTCCAGCTCGGCCGGGGGCACGATCTCCAGGTCGACGCCCTCGTTGATCCACCGGGTGCGGACGCCGATGGAGCCCAGGACCTCCAGGAGCCGGAAGACCTCCTCGATCCGGGCGACGCGGCGCAGGACCGTGCGGCCCTTGTTGAGGAGGGAGGCGCAGAGCAGGGCGACGCACGCGTTCTTGCTCGTCTTCACGTCGATGGCTCCGGAGAGCCGCCGGCGTCCGACGACCCGGAGGTGCATGGGGCCGGCGTAACCGAGGGAGACGATCTCGCTGTCGAGTGCTTCGCCGATCCGGGCGATCATCTCAAGGCTGATGTTCTGGTTGCCGCGTTCGATCCGGTTGACGGCGCTCTGGCTTGTGGCCAGGGCTTCGGCGAGCTGTGTCTGAGTCCAGCCACGGTGCTGGCGGGCGTCACGGATGAGCTTGCCGATGCGTACGAGGTAGTCGTCTGCCATGGCGTCACGTTATCTCAGATATGAGATGACGCTCGCGATGGGGTGGACCATCAGAGTGACGAACCGTGAGCGGTGGGGTGGCGGGGTTCGTAGAGCGGGAGTTCGGCACCGCTCGGCATCCGTACGGCGGCGAGGAGTCCCCAGCCCTGATCGGTGATGGGCCGTGAGATCTCGGTGCCGCGGTCCTCCAGCGTGGTCAGCGTCGCCGTGATGTCGTCGCACATCAGATAGAACTCGTGCTTCGGATCGCCGGGGGAGGGGTGGACGGCGACCTCGGCCGGCGGCAGCCGGAAGAGGAGCCAGCCCTCGCCCGCGTCGACGTGGGCGAACCCGAGCACGTCCCTCAGGAAGGCGCGGTCCGCGTCCGCGTCGGGGGTGTAGAGAATCACATGCGCGCCGCTGAACATGGTCCGATCGTCACGCCGGTGTGAGGATGCGGCCAGCGCTGCGCCGCCGTACGGGTCCCGGGTCGCGCCCCGGGGCACGCCGGGCATGACCGCGCGGCGGTCATGTACTAGAGTTATCTCGACATCGAGATATCTGCCGAAAGACGCACCGCAGCCGCGCCAGCCGGTAAGGGTTACCTAACTAAGTCTTACCTTAGCGGATCGGCGAGGAGCCATCGCGGCAGGATGCGGTCAGAACGCGCACATTGATGAAGGAGACTGTCGTGTCGGCGAACAGCTTCGACGCCCGCAGCACGCTGCGCGTGGGCGACGAGTCGTACGAGATCTTCAGGCTGGACAAGGTCGAGGGCTCCGCGCGCCTCCCCTACAGCCTGAAGGTGCTCCTGGAGAACCTGCTCCGCACCGAGGACGGCGCGAACATCACCGCCGACCACATCCGGGCGCTCGGCGGCTGGGACTCGCAGGCTCAGCCGAGCCAGGAGATCCAGTTCACGCCGGCCCGCGTGATCATGCAGGACTTCACCGGTGTGCCCTGTGTCGTCGACCTCGCCACCATGCGCGAGGCCGTCAAGGAGCTCGGCGGCGACCCGGCGAAGGTCAACCCGCTCTCCCCGGCCGAGCTGGTCATCGACCACTCCGTCATCGCCGACAAGTTCGGCACGAAGGAAGCCTTCGGCCAGAACGTCGAGCTGGAGTACGGCCGCAACAAGGAGCGCTACCAGTTCCTGCGCTGGGGCCAGACCGCCTTCGACGACTTCAAGGTCGTCCCCCCGGGCACCGGCATCGTCCACCAGGTCAACATCGAGCACCTGGCCCGCACGGTCATGGTGCGCAACGGCCAGGCGTACCCCGACACCCTCGTCGGCACCGACTCCCACACCACCATGGTCAACGGCCTCGGTGTGCTCGGCTGGGGCGTCGGCGGCATCGAGGCCGAGGCCGCCATGCTCGGCCAGCCGGTCTCCATGCTCATCCCGCGCGTCGTCGGCTTCAAGCTGACCGGCGAGCTCCCGGCCGGCACCACCGCCACCGACCTCGTCCTCACGATCACCGAGATGCTGCGCAAGCACGGCGTCGTCGGCAAGTTCGTCGAGTTCTACGGCGAGGGCGTGGCCGCCACCAGCCTCGCCAACCGCGCCACCATCGGCAACATGTCGCCCGAGTTCGGCTCCACCGCCGCGATCTTCCCGATCGACGGCGAGACCCTGAACTACCTCAAGCTCACCGGCCGCTCCGAGCAGCAGGTCGCGCTCGTCGAGGCGTACGCCAAGGAGCAGGGCCTCTGGCTGGACCCGTCCGCCGAGCCCGACTTCTCCGAGAAGCTGGAGCTGGACCTCTCCACGGTCGTCCCCTCCATCGCGGGCCCGAAGCGCCCGCAGGACCGCATCGTCCTCGCCAACGCCGCGCAGCAGTTCGCCCAGGACGTCCGCAACTACGTGGACGACGTGGACGAGGCGGGCAAGGAGTCCTTCCCGGCCTCCGACGCCCCCGCGAACACCCCCGACGGCGCCCCGTCGAAGCCGGTCACCGTCACGGCCCCCGACGGCTCGACCTACGAGATCGACCACGGCGCCGTCACCGTCGCCGCGATCACCTCCTGCACCAACACCTCGAACCCGTACGTCATGGTCGCCGCCGCGCTCGTCGCGAAGAAGGCCGTGGAGAAGGGCCTGACCCGCAAGCCGTGGGTCAAGACCACCCTCGCCCCGGGCTCGAAGGTCGTCACCGACTACTTCGACAAGGCGGGCCTGACCCCGTACCTCGACAAGGTCGGCTTCAACCTCGTCGGCTACGGCTGCACCACCTGCATCGGCAACTCCGGCCCGCTGCCGGAGGAGGTCTCCAAGGCCGTCAACGAGCACGACCTCGCGGTCACCTCGGTGCTCTCCGGCAACCGCAATTTCGAGGGCCGGATCAACCCCGACGTCAAGATGAACTACCTGGCCTCTCCGCCGCTGGTCGTCGCGTACGCCCTCGCGGGCTCCATGAAGGTGGACATCACCAAGGACGCCCTCGGCATCGACCAGGACGGCAAGCCCGTCTACCTGGCCGACATCTGGCCCTCCGAGGCGGAGGTCAACGACGTCGTCGCCAACGCCATCGGCGAGGACATGTTCAACAAGTCCTACCAGGACGTCTTCGCGGGCGACGCCCAGTGGCAGGCCCTGCCGATCCCGACCGGCAACACCTTCGAGTGGGACGCCGAGTCCACCTACGTCCGCAAGCCCCCTTACTTCGAGGGCATGACGATGGAGACCACCCCGGTCTCCGACATCGTCGGCGCGCGCGTCCTGGCCAAGCTGGGCGACTCGGTCACCACCGACCACATCTCCCCGGCCGGCGCCATCAAGGCCGACACCCCGGCGGGCCAGTACCTCACCGAGCACGGTGTGGAGCGTCGTGACTTCAACTCCTACGGCTCGCGCCGAGGCAACCACGAGGTCATGATCCGCGGTACGTTCGCCAACATCCGCCTGCGCAACCAGATCGCGCCGGGCACCGAGGGCGGCTTCACCCGCGACTTCACCCAGGCCGACGGCCCGGTGTCGTTCATCTACGACGCCTCGCGCAACTACATCGAGCAGGGCATCCCGCTCGCGATCCTGGCGGGCAAGGAGTACGGCTCCGGCTCGTCCCGCGACTGGGCCGCCAAGGGCACCGCGCTGCTCGGCGTCAAGGCCGTCATCGCCGAGTCGTACGAGCGCATCCACCGCTCGAACCTCATCGGCATGGGCGTGCTGCCGCTCCAGTTCCCGGAGGGCGCCTCGGCGGCCTCCCTCGGCCTGACCGGCGAGGAGACCTTCTCCTTCACCGGCGTCACCGAGCTGAACGAGGGCCGCACCCCGCGCACGGTCAAGGTCACCACCGACACCGGTGTCGAGTTCGACGCGGTCGTCCGCATCGACACCCCCGGTGAGGCGGACTACTACCGCAACGGCGGCATCATGCAGTACGTGCTCCGCAACCTCATCCGCGGCTGACCCACACGGTCACCCGGCACCCGGACCGGCCGCCACCCCGCAGGGGGTGGCGGCCGGTCCGCGTTGCCGGGCGAGACTTCCCGCCACGGCCTACGACAGGAGCTCCACCTCCGCCAGCGTCCCGCCCGTGCCGCTCGCGACCAGGCGGTACTTCGCGTAGGTGCCCGGTGCGGAGACCGAGAAGACCCGGGTCTGGCGGTCCCAGGTGAAGGACTGGGCCGTCCGCCGGTCGAGGTCCTTCCAGACGGTGCCGTCCGCCGACCCTTGGAGGACCCAGCCCGTGGGCGCCGTGCCCCGTGCGGACGAGGTCAGCGTGTACTGGACCGCCCGGACGGGCTCCGCCACCGGCAGGTCCACCGAGGCCACGGGGCCCTGTGTGGCGGAGGTGTCGTCGAAGAGGGGACCGGCTCCGGCGATCGCGTCCGCCCGCGGGGCGGGCACCTTGTCGTCCCGGGTGATCGAGACCGGGCCGGCCTGCGCGCCCGTGCCCCAGGCCGACGGCTTCGGACCCATCTCGAACGTCAGCGTGCCGCCCCCGGACAGCAGGGCGTGCGGCAGCCCGGTGGAGTTCCACCGCCCGCCGTTCAGCTTCACGCCCTGGACGTAGAGGTTCTTCGCGCTGTTGCGCGGCGCCTCGACGACCAGCGTGCGTCCGTTGTCGAGGCGCAGCGTCACCTTCTTGAACAAGGGCGAGCCGATCGCGTACTCCCCGCTGCCCATCACCAGCGGATAGAAGCCGAGCGAGGAGAAGAGGTACCAGGCGGACTGCTCGCCGTTGTCCTCGTCACCGTGGTATCCCTGGCCGATCTCGCTGCCGGTGTAGAGGCGGGAGAGCACCTCGCGGACCTTCTCCTGCGTCTTCCACGGCGTGCCGGCCGCGTTGTACATGTACGGCACGTGGTGGGCGACCTGGTTGGAATGGCCGTACATGCCCATCCGGACGTCACGGGCCTCGGTCATCTCGTGGATGACGCTGCCGTACGAGCCGGTGAACTCGGGGCTCGCCGTCTCCGGGGTGGAGAAGTACGTGTCCAGCTTCGCGCCGAGACCGGACCGGCCGCCGTAGAGGTTGGCCAGGCCGCGCGAGTCCTGCGGGGCGGTGAAGGCGTAGCCCCAGCCGTTGGTCTCGGTGTAGTCGTGCCCCCAGATCCTCGGGTCGTACGCGGCGGAGGGGACCCGCCACGCGCCCGTGAGGTCACGGCCCTGGAAGAAGCCGGCCTTCGTGTCGAAGAGCGAGACGTACCTCTGCGCGCGGGAGAGGAAGTAGGCGGCCTCCTCCTGGTACCGCTTCTGCCCGGTCTTCCTGTGCAGGGCCTCGGCCATCCTCGCGATGCCGTAGTCGTTGAGGTAGCCCTCCAGGGACCAGGAGAGCCCCTCGTGGGTCCGCGTCGAGGCGTAGCCGAGGAAGGGGGACGTCTCCATGCCCTTGCGTCCGACGCCACCGCTCGGCGGGACGACGGTCGCGTTCTTGAGCGCCGCCTCGTACGCCGCCTCGGCGTCGAAGTCCACGCCCTTCACATAGGCGTCGGCGAACGCCACGTCGGAGGAGGTGCCGGTCATCAGGTCGGCGTAGCCGGGGGAGGACCAGCGGGAGATCCAGCCCCCGTCCTTGTACTGCTGCACGAAGCCGTCGACCAGCTCGCCGGCCTTCTTCGGGGTGAGGAAGGAGTAGGCGGGCCACGTCGTCCGGTAGGTGTCCCAGAAGCCGTTGTTGACGTACACCTTCCCGTCGACGATCTTCGCGCCGGTGTGCGTCGGGGTGTCCGGGCCGGGCTTGGGGGAGAAGGGGCTGGCGTACCGGTGCGTGGAGCCGACCTTCTCGAAGCCGGAGTTGGGATAGAGGTAGAGGCGGTAGAGGCTGGAGTAGAGGGTGACGAGCTGGTCGTGGGTGGCGCCCTCGACCTCCACCCGGCTCAGGACCGCGTCCCAGGCGTCCTGCGCCCGCTCCTCGACCTGTTCGAAGCCGGTGCCGGCCGGGATCTCGTCCGCGAGGTTCGCCTTCGCCTGGTCGACGGAGATCAGGGAGGTCGCCAGGCGCAGGGTCACCGTGCGGTCCGCGCCCGCGTCGAAGCGGAAGTGACCCTTCACGCCCTGCGCGCCGGAGGCGGTGACCGGCGCGTCGAAGACGCCGTACACGAACATCCGGGTGGCGCCGGCGGACAGACCGCTCTTCACGTCGGAGTAGCCGGTGAAGGAGCCGGTCGCGGCGTCCAGGGCGAGTCCGCCCTCCTGCGTGACGTTGTCGAAGACGACGCTCGCGTCGTCACCGGGATACGTGAAGCGCATCGTCGCCGCGTGATCGGCCGGGGCCATCTCGGCCTTCAGACCGTTCTCGAAGGTCACGCCGTAGTAGTGCGGCCGGGCGGTCTCCTTCTCGTGGCGGAAGGCCAGGGCCCGCTTGACCCGGTCGCTCTCCGGAGTGCCCGCGGCCGCGGACGGCATCACCTGGAAGGTCTGCCGGTCGCCCATCCACGGGCTCGGCTCGTGGCTGGCGGCGAACGCCTGGACGGTGGGCAGGTTGTCGGCGTTGTTGGCGCGGGCGTACTCGTACAGCCAGCTCTTGGACGCCGAGTTGGTCACCGGCGTCCAGAAGTTGAAGCCGTGCGGCACGGCGGTCGCGGGGAAGGTGTTGCCCCGGGAGAACGAGCCGGAGGAGTTCGTGCCGCGGGTCGTCGAGGCGTAGTCGGAGAGCCGCTCCAGGCGCTGCTGCGGCGCCTTGACCCGCAGGGCGATGTCGTCGACCCAGCCCTGGAACGACGACGGTCCCTTCGGGGAGTCGTACGCCACCAGGATCCGGTCCACGGTCCTGCCGGCCGCGACCGCCCCGATCCGGGCGCTCACGTGGTTCCACTGGTTGACGTAGAGCCGCTTGGCGGCGGCCTGGCCCTGTGGGGTGAGCGGACCTCCGTGCGCGTCGGTGGCGCCCAGCTCGCTCAGATAGGTGCCGTCGGTGAAGGCCAGGTCCACGGAGACGTGGGTGGCCGGATAGTCGAGGTCGGTCTCGGGCATCGACGGGAAGATGCGGTACGACAGCTCGGTGTTCCGGCCGACGGCCGTGTTCACGTCGAAGACCTTGTTGTACGAGTACGCCCGCCCGGCCGCCTTGTGGGTCCCGGCGTAGCGTAGTGCCCGGACGCCCGTGAAACCGGCGTTGGCCTTGGCGGTGGGGGAGCCACCGGGGCCGCGGTCGACCTGGCTGCGCATCTCCGGCGGGACGGGGGCGGAGGTGTCACCATTCGAGAACTGAACGTCGGCGAGCTGGGTGATCCCTCCGCCGGCGTTCTCGGTGATCTCCAGCCGGTAGTGGGCGTAGGCCGTGTCACCGGCGAAGTCGTACGTCCTGGTCTCGAAGCGCTTGGCGAAGCTCTGGTCCTCCCGGGTGTCCAGGACCTTCCACTCCTTGCCGTCCGCCGAGCCCTTCAGGGTCCAGTCGCGCGGGTCGCGCTCGGCCGCGTCGTTCGCCGACGTCAGCGCGTAGGTCACGACCTTGACGGGGGCGTCCAGGTCGAACTCGACCCAGGCGGTCGGCTCGAAGACCAGCCACTTCGTACCGGGCTGGAGGTCGACGAGGTTCTCCTTGATCTCTCCTCCGCCCGCGTTCTCGCCGCTGGCGCGCAGGCCGACCACCTTGTCGGTGACGTTGCCGGGGATCCCGCCGGCGAACCCGCCGTCGACCCCCGACGCCCGCTGCGTGCCGTCCCGGCCGATGTCGACGGTGTTCCGCCAGGTCGGTTGTGTCTCGTCCGGCTCGAAGGAGGTCGTGAACTCCTTGCCGGCCGCGCCTTTCGGCGGGGAGGGAAGGGCGAAGGAGGGGGAGGGGGCGGCCGTCACGAGGAGGGCTGCGGCCGCGAGGAGGGCGGCCGCCCGCGTCTGCCGCAGCATGCGTCCCGGAGGGCCTTTGAGGGTGTGGGTGAACGTGTGCCTGTGCGTGTGCCGAGGTCTCGGTCCGGTGTGAAGTCGGGCCAGCATTCGGTGTCGTCACTCCCGCCGCTCGTTTTAGACAACGTTGTCAATTGAAACGCGCAGGCTCTAGTAGGGGTCCAAGTGACGCCATGTGTCAAGGGTGTTCGCGGCAATGCGCGGGAGGAACCGGTGCAGATGCGGCGCGGATATCCCCGAGGTCTCAACTCGGGAAAGATGGCCGCCCAAACCGGCTTTCGATCTTGCTCAGTTGACGGGAAGTGGACTATACCTGTCGGCGCACGACCCAAGCTGCATTCGAATGCGGTGGCGGGGCCCTTCGCCTGAGGCGAGCAGTACGGGCGACCGGTACACCGCCTGAGTCCTGAATGAAGGCGAGGACTTGAGCATGGGATCCACCTCCGCGCACACCAACGAGGGCCTCGGCCGCCGCGATCTGATCAAGCGCTCCGCCGCTCTCGGTCTGATCTCGGTGCCGACGATGAGCTTCCTGTCCGCCTGCGC
The DNA here is from genome assembly GCF_040677675.1 of Streptomyces sp. NPDC053755. Classification (NCBI taxonomy): domain Bacteria; kingdom Bacillati; phylum Actinomycetota; class Actinomycetes; order Kitasatosporales; family Streptomycetaceae; genus Streptomyces; species Streptomyces sp. NPDC053755. The sequence continues at coordinate 246,788 of NZ_JBFASK010000002.1, forward strand.
CTCCGGCGGCGGTGGCAGCACGGAAGAGAGCAAGCCGAAGGGGAAGGTCTCCAAGGACAACCCGTTCGGTGTGGCCAAGGGCGGAAAGATCGACGTCGTCGTCTTCAAGGGCGGATACGGCGACGACTACGCCAAGGCGTGGGAGGCAAGCTTCGCCAAGAAGTGGGGTGTCACCGCCACCCACACCGGTACGCAGGAGATCACCGGCAAGCTCCAGCCGCGCTTCAACGCCGGCAACCCGCCGGACATCGTCGACGACTCCGGCGCCCAGAAGATCAAGATCGACGTTCTCCACAAGAACGGCCAGCTGCTCGACCTCGCCGAGGTCCTCGACGCGCCTTCGGTCGACGACCCCACCAAGAAGGTCCGCGACACCCTCATCCCGGGCACCCTCGACCCGGGCCTCCAGGAGGGCAAGGTCGTCGCGCTCAACTACATCTACACGGTGTGGGGCCTGTGGTACTCTGGCAAGCTCTTCCGGGAGAAGGGCTGGAAGGAGCCGAAGACCTGGGACGAGTTCCTCGCCGTCTGCAAGGACGCCACCGCCCAGGGCATCGGCGGACTCGCCCACCAGGGCAAGTTCCCGTACTACATCAACGTCGCCATCATGGACCTGATCGCCAAGAAGGGCGGTCTCGACGCCATGAAGGCGATCGACAACCTCGAGCCCGACGCGTTCGTCGGCTCCGCCGCCGCCAAGGAGGCCGTCGAGGCGATCTACGAGGTCGTGGAGAAGGGCTATCTGATGCCCGGCACCAACGGCCTGACGCACACCGAGTCCCAGACCCGCTGGAACCAGTACAAGGCCGCCTTCATCACCTGCGGTTCCTGGCTGGAGAACGAGCAGCTGAAGCAGACGCCGGCCGACTTCGACATGAAGTTCATGCCGATGCCGCTGCTGCCCGGCTCCGTGATGCCGTACGAGGCGATCCGCGCCGGCTCCGGCGAGCCCTTCATCATCCCGTCCAAGGCGAAGAACCTGGCCGAGGCCAAGGAATTCATGCGGATGATGCTCTCCAAGGAGTGGTCGACGCTCTTCGCCAAGGAGGCCAACTCCCTCACCATCCTCAAGGACGGTGTGGACCCGAGCGTCAAGCTGCGTCCGGGGACGCAGTCGACGGTCGAGGTGTCCAAGGCGGCCGGACCCAACACCTTCCGCTACCTGTACACCGAGTGGTACAGCGAGATGGACACCGCCATCCAGAACGCCTCCAACGAGCTGATGGCCAAGCGTATCCAGCCCGCGGAATGGCTGAAGCGCGCCCAGGCCGCGGTGGACAAGGCCGCCAAGGACCCGGCGGCCAAGAACAACCGCCGCGACTGACCACGCTTCCACTGCCGGAAACCGCCGGGGACATCAGGGGCAGGAACGCCATGCGCAAAGGGCAGTACCAGTTCGTCGCGGGATTTCTCTTCGTACCCGTGGCGCTCTATCTGGTCTTCGTCATCTGGCCGTACATCCAGACGTTCGGCTACTCGCTGACCGACTGGAAGGGCCAGTCGCAGACCTTCTCGTTCGTCGGCCTCGACAATTACGTCGCGCTGTTCGAGGACGACATCTTCCTGGGGGCCATCTGGCACAACATCCTGTTCCTGGTGTTCATCCCGGTGATCACCATTCTGCTCGCCCTGTTCTTCGCCTTCATGGTGAACGCGGGCGGGCGGAGCCGGGCCGGCGGCGTCTCGGGCGTCGCCGGAGCCCGGTTCTACAAGATCGTCTACTTCTTCCCGCAGGTCCTGTCGCTGGCGATCCTCGCGGTGCTCTTCGGCGCCCTCTACCGCAGCGACACCGGCGGCATGCTCAACGGCCTCCTCCTCAAGCTGGGCCTGATCGACGAGGCCACCCCCGTCGAGTGGCTCAACGAACCCAACGTCGTGCTGTGGGCGCTGATGGCGATCGTCGTCTGGCACGGCGTGGGCTTCTACCTCGTGCTGTTCTCCGCCGCGATGCAGTCCATCCCGAGGGACATCTACGAGGCCGCGCTCATCGACGGAGCCAGCCGTGCCCAGTCCTTCTTCCGCATCACCCTCCCGTTGCTGTGGGACTCGGTGCAGACGGCCTGGGTCTACCTCGGCATCGTCGCGATGGACATGTTCGTCCTCGTCTCGACCATGACCTCGGGCGAGTTCGGCGGTGGCCCCGACCACGCCAGCGAGACGATGTCGACGGTGATGATGCGGAACTTCCTCTACTACGGAAAGAGCGGCTACGCCTGCGCCATGGGCGTGGTCATGCTGCTGCTGACCTTGATCGTGTCCGTGGTCACGCTGCGCGCCACCCGCCGCGAGCGCCTCGAGTTCTGAGCGGGAGAGCCAACGATGACTGCACCCACCCAAGACACCGTGACGAAGGACGGCACGCTGCCCCGGCAGCGCGCGGCGGGCGACCGGGGCGGCGGCCCCGGAGGCCGGCGGAGCGAGGGCGTCGTCCTGAACGCCTTCTCCCACGGCTTCCTCGCCCTGTGGGCCCTGATGATCGTCCTGCCGCTGCTGTGGCTGGTGCTCAGCTCCTTCAAGACCGACGCGCAGATCGCCGGGTCCGCCTTCGGCTGGCCGGCCAACTGGTCGCTCGACGTCTTCTCCCGCGCGTGGGAGAAGGGCATCGGCGACTACTTCGTCAACACGCTCGTCGTGCTGGTGTTCTCCGTGCCGCTGACGATGCTCTTCGGCTCCATGGCCGCCTACGTCCTGGCGCGCTACCGGTTCTGGGGCAACCGCCTCGTCTACTACTTCTTCGTCGCCGGCGCGATGTTCCCCGTGTTCCTGGCCCTGGTCCCGCTCTTCTTCATGGTGAAGCTGCTGGGGATGCTGAACACGTACCAGGGGCTCATCCTCGTCTACATCGCGTACTCGATGCCCTTCACCGTGTTCTTCATGCACGCGTTCTTCCGGACGCTGCCCACGGCGGTCTTCGAGGCGGCGATCCTGGACGGGGCCTCGCACACCCGGGCCTTCTTCCAGGTCATGCTCCCGATGGCCAAGCCGGGCCTGCTCAGCGTGGGGATCTTCAACACGCTCGGGCAGTGGAACCAGTTCGTCCTGCCGACCGTGCTGATGCAGCCGCAGAGCGGTGACGACCCCGAGCGGTACGTCCTCACCCAGGGACTGATCCAGCTCCAGCAGCAGCAGGGATACGCCACCGACCTGCCGGTCCTCTTCGCCGGCGTGACGATCGCGATGATCCCGATGCTGGTCGTGTACCTGTCCTTCCAGCGGCAGGTCCAGGCCGGTCTCACGTCGGCCACGCTGAAGTAACGATCCATCCCGCCCCGCGCGGGCTCCGAGGCCCTGGAGGACGTCCCCCTCCGGGGCCTCACGCATGCCCGCCCGGCGGGCCGCCGTGGCTCATACGAGCCTCGCCCCGCTCAAGGTCTTGACGGGGAACACCCCGAAGAGCTCATCTTAGAGTTCACAAGTTGGAGAAGAGGCCGGGGTCTCATTGGCGCGGCCCCTGCAGGCGGGAGTGGATGAGTCGATGGAGACTCCGGGGTCGCAGACATCTCTGCACAGGGCCAATCTCGAACGGGTCGTGCGCGCGGTCCGCATGGCGGGCTCGCTCACGCAGGCGGAGATCGCCCGTGCGACCGGTCTGTCGGCCGCCACGGTGTCCAACATCGTGCGGGAGTTGAAGGACGGCGGGACCGTCGAGGTCACGCCCACCTCCGCAGGCGGCCGCCGGGCGCGCAGCGTCTCGCTCTCCGGTGACGCGGGGATCGTCATCGGCGTCGACTTCGGCCACACCCACCTGCGGGTCGCCGTCGGCAACCTCGCCCACCAGGTCCTCGCCGAGGAGTCCGAGCCGCTCGACGTCGACGCGTCCTCGGCGGAAGGGTTCGACCGGGCGGAGACGCTGGTCAAACGGCTGATCGCGGCCACCGGCATCGGCCAGGACAAGGTCGTCGGCGTGGGCCTCGGCGTGCCGGGGCCCATCGACGTCTCCTCGGGCACCCTCGGCTCCACCTCGATCCTGCCGGGCTGGACCGGCATCAACCCCGCGGACGAGCTGTCCGGCCGCCTCGGAGTGCCCGTGTACGTCGACAACGACGCCAACCTCGGCGCGCTCGGCGAGCTGGTCTGGGGCAGCGGGCGCGGGGTCAGGGACCTGGCGTACATCAAGGTCGCCAGCGGTGTGGGCGCCGGCCTCGTGATCGACGGACGCGTCTACCGGGGCCCCGGCGGCACCGCGGGGGAGATCGGGCACATCACCCTCGACGAGTCGGGCCCGGTGTGCCGCTGCGGCAACCGCGGCTGCCTGGAGACGTTCGCGGCCGCCCGCTACGTCCTGCCGCTGCTCCAGCCCGGACACGGGCCCGATCTGACCATGGAGCGGGTCGTCCAGCTGGCGCGCGAGGGCGATCCGGGCTGCCGCCGTGTGATCGCCGACGTGGGCCGCCACATCGGCAGCGGTATCGCCAACTTGTGCAACCTGCTCAACCCCAGCCGCGTGGTGCTGGGAGGCGACCTCGCGGAGGCCGGCGAGCTGGTGCTCGCACCCATCCGTGACTCCGTCTCCCGGTACGCCATCCCCAGCGCGGCCCGCCAGCTCTCGCTTGCCCCCGGAGCCCTCGGCGGCCGTGCCGAGGTGCTCGGCGCGCTGGCTCTCGCGCTGAACGAAATGGGTGATTCGACCCTGTTGGAGAGTGCCCTGCCCTCCGCAGCGGCCACCTCGGCGCCTGCCTTCATTTAGATAACGGATGGCACCGTTGTCATCTCGTTAAGGATTTACTCCTTGACGTCGAGGTTGCGGCCGAGTTGACTTCCAGCCACCTCGGCCGCAACGTCGCGGCCTCGTCAGGGAGGCAAACCCACATGAACGCAATGACGCGCCGCGTCGTCATAGGCACGGCCGCGGTTTCGCTGGCCCTCTCCGTCGCCGCCTGTGGCAAGGCGGGCGACAGCGACTCGGGTAACGGAAGCGGCGGCGACGGCAAGACCATCGGTCTGCTGCTTCCGGAGAACAAGACCACGCGTTACGAGACCTTCGACCGCCCGATCATCGAGGCGAAGATCAAGGCCCTCTGCTCGGACTGCGAGGTCAAGTACAACAACGCCGCGCAGGACACCGAGACGCAGAAGAAGCAGTTCGACGCGCTGGTCACGCAGGGCGTGAAGGTCATCATCCTGGACTCGGTCGACTACAAGGCCACCAAGTCCTGGGTCCAGCAGGCCGAGAAGAAGGGCGTCAAGGTCGTCGCGTACGACCGCCTGGCCGAGGGCCCGATCTCCGCCTACGTCTCGTACGACAACGAGAAGATCGGCCGTCTGCAGGGCGAGGGCCTCATCAAGGCCCTCGGCGACAAGGCGAAGGACGCCAACGTCGTCATGATCAACGGCTCGCCGACCGACCCCAACGCCCCGCTGTTCAAGAAGGGCGCCCACAGCGTCCTCGACGGCGGCGTCAAGAAGGTCGTCTACGAGCAGGACATCCCGGACTGGTCCCCGGACGAGGCCAACAAGAAGATGGGTGCCGCCATCGACTCCCTGGGCAAGGACGGCTTCCAGGGCGTCTACTCCGCCAACGACGGCATGGCCGGCGGCATCATCACCGCCCTCTCCAAGCAGGGCATCAAGGTCCCGGTCGGCGGCCAGGACGCCGAGCTCGCCGGTCTGCAGCGCATCCTGAAGGGCGACCAGTCCTTCACGATCTACAAGCAGATCAAGCCGGAGGCCGAGACCACCGCCGAGATCGCGGTCCGCCTGCTCAAGGGCGAGAAGATCGACGACCTGGTTCCCACCAAGGTCACCAGCCTCACCGGCGAGTTCAAGGACATCCCGGCCAAGCTGTACGACGCGCAGGTCGTGACCAAGGAGAACATCGGCTCCACGATCATCGCCGACGGTGTCTACGAGGCCGCGGCGCTCTGCGCCGGCGAGTACAAGGCCGCCTGCGACGCGGCGGGCATCAAGTAACACCCGCTGCCGGTCACGCCGTTCGGATCCCGCGGACCCCCTCCGAACGGCCCCGGTCCGGTCCGGCGCTCCCGCCCCGTTCCACGCCCCGCAAGCGGGGGCGGGACGCCGGACTACCTCGCCTCACACCCCCCTGCGTGCTCCCCCCTGTACCACCATCCCCGCCGGTCAGGCGGCGAAGGAGATGATTCACGTGTCCGCTACGCCCGTGCTGGCGTTGCGCGGAGTCTCCAAGCGGTTCGGCGCCGTCCAGGTGCTCACCGATGTCGAACTGGAGATCCATGCCGGAGAGGTCGTCGCCCTGGTGGGCGACAACGGCGCCGGCAAGTCGACCCTCGTCAAGACGATCTCGGGTGTCCACCCGATCGACGAGGGCACCATCGAGTGGGACGGCCGGCCCGTCCAGATCACCAAGCCGCACGACGCCCAGAACCTCGGAGTCGCCACCGTCTACCAGGACCTGGCGCTCTGCGACAACCTCGACGTCGTCGCCAACCTCTTCCTCGGCAGCGAGCTGCGCTCCGCGTCCGTCCTCGACGAGATCGCCATGGAGAAGCGCGCCAAGGAGCTCCTGGACACGCTGTCCATCCGCATCCCGTCGGTCCGCATCCCCGTCGCGGCGCTCTCCGGCGGTCAGCGGCAGGTCGTCGCCATCGCCCGCGCCCTGATCGGCGACCCCAAGATCGTCATCCTCGACGAGCCCACCGCCGCCCTCGGCGTCGAGCAGACCGCACAGGTGCTCGACCTCGTCGAGCGGCTGCGCGAGCGCGGCCACGGCGTCATCCTCATCAGCCACAACATGGCCGATGTGCGCGCCGTCGCGGACCGCGTCGCGGTCCTCCGCCTCGGCCGCAACAACGGCGACTTCAGGGTCGCCGACACCAGCCACGAGACGATCATCGCGGCCATCACGGGCGCCACGGACAACGCCGTGACCCGTCGCCAGGCGCGCCAGGCCACGAAGGAGGACGCGAAGTGAGCGACCTCGCCAAGACCCCCCAGCCCCGTTCCCACCGGGCCACCCCGAGCGGACCCGGCTCCGCCGCCCCGATCCCCGCCGTCGACCCGCGCCTGCTGGTCCGCGAGGAGGGCCTCAAGGGCTACTGGTCCGAGTTCAACCGCAAGATCCGCGGCGGCGAGCTCGGCTCCCTGCCCGTCGTCCTCGGCCTGATCGTCATCGCGGTCGTCTTCCAGGCCCAGAACGGCAACTTCCTGTCCGCGAGCTCCGTCGCGAACATCGCCGTCTACTCCTCCGGCCTCGGCATCATGGCCGTCGGCATCGTCTTCGTCCTCATCCTGGGCGAGATCGACCTGTCGATGGGCTCCGTGGCCGGCGTCGGCGCGGCCGTCTGGGCCGTGCTCAACGTCACCAACGGCGTGAACGACTGGCTGTCGGTCGTGATCGCCGTGGCCGCCGGTCTGCTGATCGGTCTGCTGCACGGCTTCTTCTTCGCCAAGATCGGCGTCCCGGCCTTCGTGGTCACCCTCGCCGGCTTCCTCGGCTGGAGCGGCCTGCAGATCTGGCTGATGGGCAAGGAGGGCTCGATCAACGCCCCCTCCGGCTCGATCGTCGAGAACCTCACCGCGTACTACTTCGAGGACAAGGGCGCCGCGTACGGCCTCGCCGCCGTGGCGGTCCTCGCCTACGCCGGCTCGCTGCTGCTCGACTCCAAGCGCCGCAAGGCCGCCGCGCTGCCGTCCCGCCCCACCAGCGAGATCGTGCTGCGCACCGCGATCGTGGCGGTCCTCTGCTTCGTCGTCGCCTACGTCCTGAACGAGCCCGAGGGCGCCCGCGGCCTGCCGCTGGCCCTCGTCCTCTTCGTGGCCGTCCTGGTGATCGCCGACTTCGTCGCACGCCGCACCCTCTTCGGCCGCAAGGTCTTCGCGGTCGGCGGCAACGCCGAGGCCGCCCGCCGCGCCGGCATCAACGTCGACCGGATCCGGATCATCGTCTTCGGTGTCTCCGGCATGCTCGCCGCCTTCGGCGGCCTCTTCGTGGCCAGCCTCTCCGGCGGCGCCACCAAGAGCCTGGGCAGCGGCAACACGCTGATGCTGGTCATCGCGGCCGCCGTCATCGGCGGCACCAGCCTCTTCGGCGGCCGCGGCAAGGTCTGGTCCGCGCTCCTGGGCATGATCGTCATCCAGTCGATCCAGCAGGGCCTGAACATGATCGGCATGGCCAACGAGATCCAGTACATGATCACCGGCGCGGTGCTCCTCGCCGCCGTCGTGATCGACTCGGTCTCCCGCCGCACGCAGAAGACCGCGGGACGCGCGTAACGCTCACCACAGTGCCCGGCGCCGGAGAACCGGCGCCGGGCACTGCTGCGTCCGGCCCTGTGTGACGCCCGTACGCTCATCGGCGTGTCGGCCACACGAGTGGCGCGGAACCGCCCGCCCGATGACGGCGGTCCGGAGCGGAACATTAGACTCGACAAATCGGCAAGCTCGACCAGCTCAAACGCAAGGAGGCACGGGTGGCTCTGCTGACCCGTATCAGGGGACCGCGCGATCTGGACCGGCTCTCCCCGGAACAGCTGGAGCAGCTGGCCCAGGAGATCCGGACGTTTCTCGTGGACGCCGTCTCCAAGACCGGTGGTCACCTCGGGCCCAACCTGGGCGTGGTCGAGCTGACCATCGCCCTGCACCGCGTCTTCGACTCCCCGAAGGACAAGGTCCTCTTCGACACCGGCCACCAGAGCTACGTCCACAAGCTGCTCACCGGCCGTCAGGACTTCTCGAAGCTCAAGATGAAGGGCGGCCTGTCCGGCTACCCGTCGCAGGCCGAGTCCGAGCACGACGTCATCGAGAACTCGCACGCCTCCACGGTCCTCGGCTGGGCCGACGGGCTCGCCAAGGCCAACGAGGTCCTGAGGAAGGACGACCACGTCGTCGCCGTCATCGGCGACGGGGCCCTGACGGGCGGCATGGCCTGGGAGGCGCTGAACAACATCGCCGCCGCCAAGGACCGCCCGCTCGTCATCGTCGTCAACGACAACGAGCGTTCCTACGCCCCGACGATCGGCGGCCTCGCCAACCACCTGGCGACCCTGCGGACCACCGACGGCTACGAACGCTTCCTCGCCCGCGGCAAGGACATCCTGGAGCGCACCCCCGTCGTCGGGAAGCCGCTCTACGAGACGCTGCACGGCGCCAAGAAGGGCCTGAAGGACTTCATCGCCCCGCAGGGCATGTTCGAGGACCTCGGCCTGAAGTACGTCGGCCCCATCGACGGGCACGACATCGAGGCCCTGGAGTCGGCCCTGACGCGCGCCAAGCGCTTCGGCGGCCCGGTGATCGTCCACTGCCTGACCGAGAAGGGCCGCGGCTACCAGCCCGCCCTCCAGGACGAGGCCGACCGCTTCCACGCCGTCGGCAAGATCCACCCGGACACCGGTCTGCCGATCGCCTCCTCCGGCGCCGACTGGACCTCGGTCTTCGGCGAGGAGATGGTCGAGCTCGGCAAGGAGCGCGAGGACATCGTCGCGATCACCGCGGCCATGCTCCAGCCGGTCGGGCTCGACAAGTTCGCCAAGGCGTTCCCCGAGCGGGTCTACGACGTGGGCATCGCCGAGCAGCACGCCGCCGTGTCGGCGGCCGGCCTCGCCACCGGCGGGCTCCACCCCGTCTTCGCGGTCTACGCGACCTTCCTCAACCGCGCCTTCGACCAGGTCCTGATGGACGTGGCCCTGCACAAGTGCGGTGTCACCTTCGTCCTGGACCGGGCCGGCGTCACCGGCACCGACGGCGCCTCCCACAACGGCATGTGGGACATGTCGATCCTCCAGGTCGTCCCCGGGCTGCGGCTCGCCGCCCCGCGCGACGCCGACCAGGTCCGCGCCCAGCTGCGCGAGGCCGTCGAGGTCACCGACGCCCCGACCGTCGTCCGCTTCTCCAAGGGCGCCGTCGGCCCCGCCGTACCGGCCCTGCGCCGCATCGGCGGCATGGACGTCCTGCGCGAGTCCGGGGCCGACCGGCCCGACGTCCTCCTCGTGTCCGTCGGCGCGCTCGCGCCGATGTGCCTGGAGATCGCGGACCTGCTCGACGCGCAGGGCATCAGCACCACCGTCGTCGACCCGCGCTGGGTCAAGCCGGTCGACGAGGCGCTCGCCCCGCTCGCCGAGGGCCACCGCGTCGTCGTCACCGTCGAGGACAACAGCCGCGTCGGCGGAGTCGGCTCGGCCGTCGCGCAGGCCCTGCGCGACGCGGGCGTCGACGTCCCGCTGCGCGACTTCGGCATCCCGCCGCGCTTCCTCGACCACGCCTCCCGCAAGGAGGTCATGGCCGAGATCGGGCTGACCGCCCCGGACATCGCCCGCCAGGTCACCGGCCTCGTCTCGCGCCTCGACGGCCGCTACGAGGACAGCGAGCGGGCCGTGGAGCCCGCCCGCGACTGACGACGGCGACGGAGCGTCACCGCATTGGGCCGGTCGGACCACCCCACGGGGTGTCCGACCGGTCCTTTCGTGTGAAAGCCGTTCCGTCGGCGCGCGCCACCCCCCTGCCGTCTCGATCATGGGTCTGTGACCGACGGCACGGAGGTACGACGGTGAGCACGGACCAGAAGCCGCCACAGGCGAGCACCGGCATGTTCCGGACCAAGACGGTCGAGCAGTCGATCCGCGACACGGAAGAACCCGAGCACGCGCTCAAGAAATCACTCTCCGCCTGGGACCTGACCGTCTTCGGCGTCGGAGTCATCATCGGCACCGGCATCTTCGTGCTCACCGGCAAGGTGGCCAAGGAGAACGCGGGCCCGGCGACGGCACTGGCCTTCGTCGCCGCCGGCATCGTCTGCGCCCTCGCCGCCCTGTGCTACGCCGAGTTCGCCTCGACCGTCCCGGTCGCCGGATCGGCGTACACCTTCGCGTACGCCTCCATCGGCGAACTCCCGGCCTGGATCATCGGCTGGGACCTCGTCCTGGAGTTCGCGCTCGGCACGGCGGTGGTCGCGGTCGGCTGGTCCGGTTACGTCCGCTCCCTGATGGACAACATCGGCTGGCATCTACCGGCGGCCCTGGAGGGCCCGGACGTGCCCAACGGCACCTTCGACATCCTGGCCTTCCTGCTGGTCCTGGTGCTGACCGTGATCCTGGTCCTCGGCATGAAGCTCTCCGCCCGGATCACCGCGCTCGTCGTCGCCATCAAGGTGACGGTCGTCATGATCGTGATCGTCGCGGGTCTGTTCTTCATCGTCGGCGACAACTACTCGCCGTTCATCCCGCCTTCGGTGACCCCGCCGGCCGGCTCGGGATGGGACGCCCCGCTCGTGCAGACGATCTTCGGCTACGAACCCACGAACTTCGGCGTCATGGGCATCTTCACCGCCGCGTCCGTCGTCTTCTTCGCCTTCATCGGCTTCGACGTGGTGGCCACCGCGGCCGAGGAGACCAAGCTGCCGCAGCGGGACATGCCCCGCGGCATCCTCGGCTCGCTCTTCATCTGCACCGTGCTCTACGTCGCCGTGGCCCTGGTGGTCACCGGCATGCAGCACTACTCCGAACTGTCGGTGAGCGCCCCGCTCGCGGACGCCTTCAAGGCCACCGGGCACCCCTTCTTCGCGGGCGTCATCAGCTTCGGCGCCGCCGTCGGCCTCACCACGGTCTGCCTGATCCTGCTGCTCGGCCAGACCCGGGTGTTCTTCGCGATGAGCCGCGACGGCCTCCTGCCGCGCTTCTTCTCCATCACGCACCCCCGCTTCCGCACCCCCTACCGGCCGACCATCCTGCTCGGCGTGATCATCGCCATCGTCGCCGGCTTCACCAGCATCAACGAGCTGGCCACCCTGGTGAACATCGGCACGCTCTTCGCCTTCGTCGTCGTGGCGGTCGGCGTGATGGTGCTGCGCCGCAACCGCCCGGACCTGCCCCGGGCGTTCCGCACCCCCTGGGTGCCGGTACTCCCGATCCTGTCCATCGCCGCCTCGTTCTGGCTGATGCTCAACCTGCCGGGCGAGACGTGGTTCCGCTTCGCCGTCTGGATGGCGATCGGCATCGTCGTCTACTTCGTGTACGGACGGCGCCACAGCCGCCTCGGCAAGGCGGGCCCGAACGCGGAGTACTAGGGCGCGCGGCGAGAGTCCCGCCCTCGGGGGCCGGCCCCAGGAGGCCGCCGGAAGGGCCTCAGGAGACGTCCCGGACGGCACGTGGGCCCACGCACCGGGCTCCGTGTCGTTCCACTCTCCGCCGCAGCTCCCGGTCGGCCGTGACCACCACGCACGGCCGGCCTCCGGCGTTTCGGGCCAGCTCCACGATCAGGTCGTCGCCGCTCCCGGGCGCCTCCTCGACCCGTACGCCCGGCACGGACTCCACACCCCGCGCCGCGCCCTCCACGACCAGCACGACCTCGAAGGGGCCGCCCTCGGGCACCGGCCCGTCCACGAGGCGGTCACGCAGCCGCACGGCGGCCCCGCGCCGGTCGCGCCACCACCCGTCGGGCACCGACCCGACCACATTGGCGCCGTCGACGATCAGAAGCGGTGGTTCCGTACGGTCCATGGCGACAGGATGTCAGCCGCCGGTCGCCGGGGACTTCTTCGCCGAGGCGGGGATCGGCGCGTCCTCGCGGATCGCCTTCCACAGCAGCGACGCGTTCGGCTCGGCGGCGACGACCCGGTTCGGGTCCCTCTTGTCGTACGCCACCGGCAGCATGACGGTCTCCATGGTGCTCGGGTCGACGCCGTTCATGGAACGGGCGAACTCGCTCAGCGCGCTCAGCGAGGCCAGCTCGGAGTCGGTGGTGAGCGCCTTGGTCGCCGAGTCGGCGATCTTGTACGACTTCGTCGGGCTGCCCAGCAGGTCCTGCTTCTTCACCTCGGTGAGCAGGGCCGTCAGGAACTTCTGCTGGTTGCTGATCCGGCCGAGGTCGCTGCCGTCCTTGACGCCGTAGCGGGTCCGTACGAACGCGAGCGACTGCGTGCCGTCCAGCCGCTGCGGACCGGCCGCGAGGTCGAGCCCGCCGGGGCCGTTCCGGATGGGCTCGTCGATGTCGACGGTGACCCCGCCTATCGCGTCGACCAGGTCCTTGAAGCCGGCGAAGTCGATCTCCATGTAGTGGTCGAGCCGGACGCCCGACATCTTCTCGACCGTCTTCACGACACAGGCCGGACCGTACTGCGCGTACACGGAGTTGAACATGACCCGCTGCGCGGCCGGGGCCGTGCCGCACGCCGGCCGGGTGACGAGCGTGTCGCGCGGGATGCTGATCGCGGTGGCCCGGGTCCGGCCCTCGGGTATGTGCACCACGAGCGCCGTGTCCGAACGGGCCCCGGAGACCTTGCCGCCGTCCAGCGCCGCGTTGGCGCCCGCCCGCGAGTCCGAGCCGAGCACGAGCAGGTTCTGCCCGGCGGTCGGCAGCCGCGGCGGGCGGTCGTCACCGAGCGCCTTGTCGAGGTCGACGCCCTTGATGTTGCCGTCGATGCTGGAGTATCCCCAGTACCCGGTGGCGCCCGCGCCCACCACGACGATCAGCAGGGTCCACAGCAGGGCGCGCCGGACGCGCTGCCCGCGGGTACGGGGTCTGCGCCGGGCGGTGGGCCCGGAGGGCGAGGTCGAGTTGTCCGTCATGGGTTCGCACTATAGACAGCCTTGCGACTCCCGTTCCCCGTACGGGTATACGGGTGTTCCCCCTGGGGCGCACGGGCTGCGGCACGGCCGGCGGCCCCGGCACCAGGGAAGGTGCCGGGGCCGCCGGTTCCGCGTGCGGTGCCGGAGCTACGCCGGGACGCTCGCCACGCCCCGCGCCAGGAACGGCTTGCCGTTCACCCGCTGGGAGACGCCCTCGCGGTCCAGGTACGGCGTGATGCCGCCCAGGTGGAAGGGCCAGCCCGCGCCCGTGATCAGGCAGAGGTCGATGTCCTGCGCCTCGGCGACGACACCCTCCTCCAGCATCAGGCCGATCTCCTGCGCCACGGCGTCCAGGACGCGGTCGCGGACCTGCTCCTCGGTCAGGACGGAGTCGCCCTGCACCAGGAGCGCGGCGACCTCGGGGTCCAGCTCCGGCTTGCCGGAGTCGTAGACGTAGAAGCCGCGCTTGCCCGCCTCGACCACGCGCTTGAGGTTCGGCGAGACGGTGAAGCGCTCCGGGAAGGCGCGGTTCAGGGTCTCGGAGACGTGCAGACCGATGGCCGGGCCGACGAGCTCCAGGAGGACCAGCGGCGACATCGGAAGGCCGAGCGGCTCGATGGCCTTCTCCGCCGTCTCGACGGGGGTGCCCTCGTCGATGACGTTCTGGATCTCGCCCATGAAGCGGGTCAGGATGCGGTTCACGACGAACGCCGGGGCGTCCTTGGTGAGGACCGCGGTCTTCTTCAGCTTCTTCGCCACGCCGAAGGCGGTGGCGAGCGAGGCGTCGTCGGTCTGCTCGCCGCGCACGATCTCCAGGAGCGGGAGGATCGCGACCGGGTTGAAGAAGTGGAAGCCGACCACGCGCTCCGGGTGCTGGAGCTTCGAGGCCATCTCCGAGACGGACAGCGAGGAGGTGTTGGTGGCGAGGATCGCGTGCGCCGGGGCGACCGCCTCGACCTCCGCGAACACCTTCTGCTTGACGCTCATCTCCTCGAACACGGCCTCGATGATGAAGTCCGCGTCCGCGAAGCCCTCGGCCTTGTCCAGGACACCGGAGACCAGGCCCTTGAGACGGTTGGCCTTGTCCTGGTTGACGCGGCCCTTGCCGAGCAGCTTCTCGATCTCGGCGTGGACGTAGCCCACGCCCTTGTCGACGCGCTCCTGGTCGATGTCGGTCAGGACGACCGGCACCTCCAGGCGGCGCAGGAAGAGCAGGGCCAGCTGGGAGGCCATCAGACCGGCGCCGACGACACCGACCTTGGTGACCGGGCGGGCCAGCGACTTGTCGGGGGCACCGGCCGGGCGCTTGGCGCGCTTCTGCACCAGGTTGAAGGCGTAGATGCCGGAGCGCAGCTCGCCGCCCATGATGAGGTCGGCCAGCGCCGTGTCCTCGGCGTCGAAGCCCTTCTGAAGGTCGCCGTCCTTGGCCGCCTCGATGATGTCCAGGGCGCGGTACGCGGCCGGAGCCGCGCCGTGCACCTTGGAGTCGGCGATGAACCGGCCCTTGGCGACGGCCTGGTCCCAGGCCTCGCCGCGGTCGATCTCCGGACGCTCGACGGTGACGGAGCCGTTGAGCACGGACGCCGTCCAGATCAGCGACTGCTCCAGGAAGTCCGCGCCCTCGAAGATCGCGTCGGCGATGCCGAGCTCGAAGACCTGCTTGCCCTTGAGCTGACGGTTCTGGTTCAGGGAGTTCTCGATGATGACCGAGACGGCCTTCTCCGCGCCGATCAGGTTCGGCAGGATCGCGCAGCCTCCCCAGCCGGGGACCAGACCGAGGAAGACCTCGGGCAGCGAGAACGCCGGCAGCGCCTTGGAGACGGTGCGGTAGGTGCAGTGCAGACCGACCTCGACACCGCCGCCCATCGCCGCGCCGTTGTAGTACGCGAAGGTCGGCACGGCCAGCGACGACAGACGCTTGAACACGTCGTGGCCGCCCTTGCCGATGGCGAGCGCGTCGGAGTGCTGCTTCAGCAGCTCGACACCCTTGAGGTCGGCGCCGACCGCGAAGATGAACGGCTTGCCGGTGAGGCCGACACCGACGATCGAGCCGTCGGCCGCCTCCTTCTCGACCTGGTCGATGGCGGTGTTGAGGTTCGCCAGCGACTGGGGGCCGAAGGTGGTCGGCTTGGTGTGGTCGAAGCCGTTGTCCAGCGTGATCAGGGCGAACCTGCCCGCACCCGCGGGCAGGTCGAAGTGCCTTACGTGCGCGCTGGTGACGACCTCGTCGGGGAAGAGCTCGGCGGCGCCCTTCAGAAGCTCGGCGGTGGTGCTCACTTGCCCTCCCAGTGGGGGTTTTCCCAGATGACCGTCGCGCCCATGCCGAAGCCGACGCACATCGTGTTGAGGCCGTAGCGGACCTGCGGGTTCTCCTCGAACTGGCGGGCCAGCTGCGTCATCAGGCGCACGCCGGAGGAGGCCAGCGGGTGACCGTAGGCGATCGCGCCGCCGTACTGGTTCACGCGGGCGTCGTCGTCGGCGATGCCGTAGTGCTCCAGGAAGGCGAGGACCTGGACGGCGAAGGCCTCGTTGATCTCGAAGAGGCCGATGTCGCCGATGGACAGACCGGCCTGGGCGAGGGCCTTCTCGGTCGCCGGGATCGGGCCGTAGCCCATGACCTCGGGCTCGACGCCGGCGAAGGCGTACGAGACGAGGCGCATCTTGACCGGGAGGCCGTTCTCGCGGGCGAAGTCCTCGGAGGCGATGATCGAGGCGGTGGCGCCGTCGTTGAGACCGGCCGCGTTACCGGCGGTCACGTTGCCGTGGACGCGGAACGGCGTCTTGAGGTTGGCCAGCGACTCCAGGGTGGTGCCCGGGCGCATCGGCTCGTCGGCGGTGACCATGCCCCAGCCGGTCTCGCCGGCCTCGGCGTTGGTGCGGCGGACCGAGATCGGCACCAGGTCCTGCTGGATCTTGCCGTCGGCGTACGCCTTGGCGGCCTTCTCCTGCGAGCGCACGGCGTACTCGTCGGCGCGCTGCTTGGTGATGCTCGGGTAGCGGTCGTGCAGGTTCTCGGCGGTCATGCCCATGAACAGGGCGGACTCGTCGACCAGCTTCTCGCTGACGAAGCGCGGGTTCGGGTCCACGCCCTCTCCCATGGGGTGGCGGCCCATGTGCTCGACGCCACCGGCGATGACGGCGTCGTACGCGCCGAAGGCGATCGAACCGGCGACGCTGGTCACGGCGGTGAGGGCGCCCGCGCACATCCGGTCGATGGAGTACCCCGGGACGGACTGCGGCAGCCCGGCGAGAATGCCGGCGGTGCGGCCGAGGGTCAGGCCCTGGTCGCCGATCTGCGTGGTCGCCGCGATGGCCACCTCGTCGATCTTCGCGGGGTCGAGGCCGGGGTTGCGGCGCAGCAGCTCCCGGATGGCCTTCACGACGAGGTCGTCGGCGCGGGTCTCGTGGTAGATGCCCTTCGGGCCCGCCTTGCCGAACGGGGTGCGGACGCCGTCGACGAAGACGACGTCCCTGACGGTACGAGGCACGATGGCTCTCCTCCAGGTGCGGGATGGCACTGCACTGCTGCGGCGCACGCCTAAGCGCGCGCTTGCTGCCCCCATGCTACTTGCGGGTAACCAGGCTGCCCACCCCCTGGGGGCGGAGCGGCGAAGGTCACACCCCGAACGGCGTACGCGAAAGCCCCCGGCGCGGTGCGCCAGGGGCTCTCACGGAACGGGGCACGGCCGTCAGCCGGTCGCCGACAGCGCGGTGACCAGCAGCGGGGTCACCAGCTCCACCTGCCACGGCCGGGCACCGAAGCCGGTCAGGGCCTCCGCGACCGAGGCCACGGTCGGGGGGGCCGGCGGTTCCCAGCAGACGCGCCGGACCGTGTCCGGGGTGACGAGGTTCTCCTGCGGGAGGTTCAGCTCCTCCGCGAGGGCCGAGACCGCCGTGCGCGCCGCCGACAGGCGGGCGGCGGCCTCCGGGTCCTTGTCGGCCCAGGCGCGGGGCGGGGGCGGGCCCGTGAGCGGCTGGCCGGGCTGGGGGAGCTCGGTGTCCGGGAGCGCCTTCGCGCGGTCCACGCACGCCTGCCACTGCTCCAGCTGACGCCGTCCCATCCGGTGGCCGAAGCCGGGCAGCGCCGTCAGCGCCGCCACGTTCGCCGGGACCGCGAGCGCCGCCTCGACGATCGCCGCGTCGCTCAGCACCTTGCCCGGCGAGACGTCCCGGCGCTGGGCGATCCGGTCGCGCGCCGTCCACAGCTCGCGCACCACCGCCATCTGACGACGGCGCCGCACCTTGTGCATGCCGGAGGTGCGCCGCCACGGGTCCTTGCGCGGGGGCGCGGGCGGGGCCGCGGCGATCGCGTCGAACTCCTGCAGGGCCCACTCCAGCTTGCCCTGCCGGTCCAGCTCCTTCTCCAGCGCGTCACGCAGGTCGACGAGGAGCTCGACGTCCAGCGCGGCGTAGCGGAGCCAGGGCTCGGGCAGCGGGCGGGTGGACCAGTCCACCGCGGAGTGGCCCTTCTCCAGGGCGTAGCCGAGGACGGACTCGACCATCGCCCCGAGTCCGACCCGGGGGAACCCGGCGAGCCGGCCGGCCAGCTCGGTGTCGAAGATGCGTGTTGGCACCATGCCTATGTCGCGCAGGCACGGCAGGTCCTGGGTCGCCGCGTGCAGGATCCATTCGGTCCCGGCGAGCGCCTCGCCGAGGCCCGTCAGGTCGGGGCAGCCGACCGGGTCGATCAGGGCGCTGCCCGCGCCCTCGCGGCGCAGCTGGACGAGATAGGCCCGCTGGCCGTAGCGGTAGCCGGAGGCGCGCTCGGCGTCGACGGCCACGGGGCCGCGGCCGGCGGCGAAGGAGGCGATCACCTCGGCGAGGGCCTCCTCGGTCGCCACCACGGGCGGGATGCCCTCGCGGGGCTCCAGCAAGGGGATCGGCAGCCCGTTCGCAGGGACGTCGTCGTCCGGAGGGGCGCCCCCGGTGGTTCGCAGTGCGGTGTCTGCTGCGGTCTCTTGGGCGTCGGTCACCTGTCAAGGGTATCTGCGAACGGCAAGCGCCTGCCGACGGAACGTTCCGTCGACAGGCGCCGATCTTCTGTCAGCCGTTCACGGGGCAGCCGGCCGGTTCAGTGGATGATCCCGGTGCGCAGCGCCACCGCGACCATTCCGGCCCGGTCCCCGGTGCCCAGCTTGCGGGCGATCCGGGCGAGGTGGCTCTTCACGGTCAGCGCGGACAGGCCCATCGAGACGCCGATGGCCTTGTTCGACTGACCCTCGGCGACCAGCCGGAGCACCTCGACCTCACGGCCGGAGAGCTCGCGGTAGCCGCCCGGGTGGCTCGGGGCACCCGGGGGGCGGCGGTGGCCGAGGCGGGCGGCCGCGGAGCCGATGGGGGCGGCGCCGGGGCGGGTGGGGTGCCCGATGTTCGTACGGGTACCGGTGACGACATAGCCCTTGACGCCGCCGGCCAGGGCGTTGCGTACGGCGCCGATGTCGTCGGCCGCGGAGAGGGCCAGGCCGTTGGGCCAGCCCGCCGCGCGGGTCTCGGACAGCAGCGTGAGGCCGCTGCCGTCGGGAAGGTGGACGTCGGCCACGCAGATGTCGCGGGGGCTTCCCACACGGGGGCGGGCCTCCGCGATGGAGGACGCCTCGATGACGTCTCGTACTCCAAGGGCCCACAGGTGGCGGGTGACGGTGGAGCGGACGCGCGGGTCGGCCACGACGACCATCGCGGTCGGCTTGTTCGGGCGGTAGGCGACCAGGCTTGCGGGCTGCTCGAGGAGAACGGACACACGGCCTCCTGGGGAGATGCGGGACGGAGCCGGCTCGGGGAAGAAGCCGGGGGCGACCCGAGCGGTGAAGGGGTCATTGACCTCTTCGGCAGCTGGGGCGCCCGCCTTTAGGGAATGATCACGATTTGGTGAGTAACAATTCGGGCAATTCGGACGCGTGATCGATCATCCTACGAGTGAGCCTCCCTGTCGGGGGGCTCACGGGCCCGCTGTCGGCCGCTGTCGGCCGCCGTCGGCGCCGTCCGCGGCAGGGGGTGCACGGGCCGCCGCGAGCCCGCCGGGGATCCGGACGCGGCCGAGGGAGCGCTCCTCAGGACCGCTCAGGGCTGCTGCGGGCCCCGGCGCTGGGGCAGCGAGACGACGCCCGCCCCCGACGTGGTGCCCTCCCCGGCATCGGGGGCCGACGGCGGGAGCCCCGCGATCTGGCAGAGGAGGTCGCACCAGGCGGCGAGATGGGATCCCGTGTCCGGGACTCCGCCGAGCCCCTCCCTCGGCGTCCAGGACGCCCGGATCTCGATCTGCGTCGCGGGCCGCCGGTCCGCGAGCCCGCCGAAGTAGTGGGAACCGGCCATGGTGACGGTGCCGCTCGCCTCCGCGTACGCCAGGCCCCTCGCCTCCATCGCTCCGGTCAGCCAGGACCAGCACACCTCCGGCAGCAGGGGGTCCGCGGCCATCTCCGGCTCCAGCTCCGCCCGTACCAGCGTCACCAGGCGGAAGGTGCCCTTCCAGGTGTCGTGCCCGGCCGGGTCGTGGAGCAGGACGAGCCGGCCGTCGGCCAGGTCCTCCTCGCCGTCGACGACGGCCGCCTCCAGCGCGTACGCGTACGGGGCGAGCCGCTGCGGAGGCCGGGTCGGATCCATCTCCATCTCCGGCCGCAGCCGGGCCGAACGCAGCGCCTCCACCGCCCGCCGGAACGCGGGCGGAACGGGGTTCGTCTCCGTGGTGCCCGCCGTCTCGCCCGCCTCTTCGTCGCCTTCGGAATGATCGGAAAAATGTCCCTGAGCCGCAGCCATGCGGGGAAGAGTAGGCGGAACGGGGCCCCCGCGCAGGGAGGGACACCCGGGCCGGGCGAGCGGCTTCCGCGTACATGCGAAGATTCTGGGCGTGAGTGCCAACGACGCCCCCTCGGGCCAGCAGACGACGCAGCAGCCGCAGACGTACGACTCCCCGTTCCTGAAGGCGTGCCGGCGTGAGCCCGTGCCGCACACGCCGGTCTGGTTCATGCGGCAGGCCGGTCGCTCGCTGCCGGAGTACCTGAAGGTCCGCGAGGGCATCCCGATGCTCGAGTCCTGCATGCGGCCCGAGCTGGTCACCGAGATCACGCTGCAGCCCGTGCGGCGCCACAAGGTGGACGCGGCGATCTTCTTCAGCGACATCGTGGTCCCGCTGAAGGCCATCGGCGTCGACCTCGACATCAAGCCCGGCGTCGGTCCCGTCGTCGCCGAGCCGATCCGCACCCGCGCCGACCTGGCCCGGCTGCGCGACCTGACCCCCGAGGACGTCGCGTACGTCACCGAGGCCATCGGCATGCTCACCGCCGAACTGGGATCCACTCCTCTGATCGGATTCGCCGGCGCGCCGTTCACCCTCGCGAGCTACCTCGTCGAGGGCGGGCCGTCCCGCAACCACGAGCACACCAAGGCGCTGATGTACGGCGACCCGCAGCTGTGGGCCGATCTGCTGGACCGCCTCGCCGACATCACCTCCGCCTTCCTCAGGGTCCAGATCGAGGCGGGCGCCTCCGCCGTCCAGCTCTTCGACTCCTGGGTGGGGGCCCTGGCCCCCGTGGACTACCGCCGTTCGGTGATGCCCGCGTCCACGAAGGTCTTCGACTCCGTCGCCTCCTACGGCGTGCCGCGCATCCACTTCGGTGTCGGCACCGGCGAGCTGCTCGGCCTCATGGGCGAGGCGGGCGCCGACGTGGTCGGCGTGGACTGGCGCGTCCCGCTCGACGAGGCCGTCCGTCGTGTCGGCCCCGGCAAGACGCTCCAGGGCAATCTGGACCCCGCCGTGCTGTTCTCCTCGCGCGAGGCCGTGGAGGCCAAGACGGACGAGGTCCTGGCCGCCGCGAAGGGCCTGGAGGGGCACGTCTTCAACCTCGGCCACGGCGTGCTGCCCACCACGGACCCGGACGCCCTGACCCGGCTGGTGGAGTACGTCCACACGCACACGGCGGTCTGACGCCCCGCGCCCGACCCGCACCGATGCCCGTCACCGCTCGCGGTGACGGGCATCGTGGTTCGCGCGGTCGGGGTGTCCGGGCCGCCTCCGGGGCTCAGCAGTTGACGGCGGGGTTGCCGGACGCCACCTGGCAGAAGTCGAGGGACGCGCCGCCGTCGACGGCGCCCTGGTTGACGTCGACCCGGATGAAGTCGGCGCCGTCGCCGCCGCGGACGGTGGCCGCGGCCAGGACGGTGCCGTCCACCTGTACGTAGTCGTTGCCCGCCCCGGCGTCGGCCTGGCCGCCGAGCGGCGCCAGGCTGCCGAAGCGGAGGTAGTCGGAGCCCGTCCCGCCGAGCACCCTTCCGGCCACCGGACCGGTGAGGACGATCGTGTCGTCGCCGGCGAGGCCGTCGACCGTGTGACCCGCGTCCACCGACGAGCACTGGATGTAGTCCCGTCCCACCGTGCCGCTGACGTTCCCGCTGGGAACGGTGAGCCCGTTGACCGAGCAGGCGGTCGCGGCGTGGGCGGGGGTGCTCAGGGCGAGCGGGGCGAGGACGAGGGAGGCGGCGCAGAGCGCGCGCACGGAGTGTCTGATCATGTCATCGAGTTAACCCATGGTGATCCCAAGGTCGCAATTCGTCACCGACGGTGACTGCGCCGCTCGGCCGACCCCGCCCTCGCACCCCGCTCCCGACACCCGCCCCGCGCCGGGCCGCCTAGGGCGTGTTGCGAAAGTCCCGCCTGCCCCGCGACGCCTGGCACGCACGCTCGCCGCGTTATCGGGATCGTCCGAGTATGTCCGGTACGAGGGCGACCCTCCGCCGTGCGATCGCACGCACCGGACGCCGCGGGGCCCGCCCTCCGGGCGGACGGCGCCACTTTCGAAACACGCCCTAGGCGTGTTTCGACCTGGGGCCTCGGCCGGCCCCCGGGGCCGGGTCAGCCCGGCTTGACCGCCAGCGTCGCGAAATAGTTCGACAGATAGGGAGCGGAGGCGTTGGAGGGGTGCGGCGCCTCCGCGAAGCCGGTGAGAACGAACCCCGCGGCGAGTTGTCCGCCGATCTGGTCGGTGAGGGTGTGGCTGTACTCCAGAGGGGCATCCGCGCCGAACCTCGTGGCGCGTTCCTCGGCGGAGTAGTGCGTGACATCGCTGTAGGGCAGCTTGTGCACGACGATCAGCTCGCCGCGCTCGTCGAGCGCCTCGTGGTCGAACAAGTACACGTCAGGGTTGAGGAAGCCCGCGAGCAGGGTTCCGCCCGGTCGCAGCACGCGGAAGCACTCACGCCACACCCGCGCCACATCCGGTGCGAAGAGGTTCGAGACCGGATGGAACACGACGTCGAATGTCGCGTCGTCGAAGGCGCTGAGGTCGCGCATGTCTCCCAGGACGGTGCGCAGCTCGAGTCCGTCGCGCGCCGCGACCATCCGGTCCTGGCCGAGCTGGCGGGGTGAGTTGTCGAACACGGTGACCCGCGCCCCTGCGGCGGCGAGGATCGGACCCTGCTGGCCACCGCCGGAAGCCAGGCCCAGCACGTCCTTGCCGGTCAGGTCCGCCGGCAGCCAGGAGCGGTCGACCGGCTCCCGCCCGATGAGAACAAGGGACCAGTCGCCCAGACGGGCGCGTTCGACCTCCGCGGCACTCACCGGTCTCGACCACTCGTTGCCCTCTTGGACACACTTGTCCCAGGCGGCCCGATTGTGGGCGACAGGGTCGAGAGTACTGTCCCGCACGTTCGACTCCCCACTGGCCGTGTCCGGAGAACTGCGGCGCCGCCGGCTCGGTGCCGCAGACCCACCCGGCGGGTCCCTACGGCGGTCCACCGGCAGAGCCGGGCCCGGGTCGAGCCCGTCCTCGCCCGCGTGCGTACGCGGAAGGTCCCCCCCGAGACTGCCGCCTCAGGGGGACGGTGTCCACCACGCGGTGCCCGGCACCCGGGCGGACCTCGCGGGAAGCGCGGCCGCGAGGGATGCTGGAAGCGTGGCACGACGAGCGACCCGGCGGGGCGCGAGGAGATGAGCGACGTGTACGACACTCACATCGACACCGACGTCACCGTGCAGCTGAGCGACTGCTCCCGGGAGGACGCCCAAGTGGTGTTCCGCGTCCTGGACGGCGTCTACGAACTCGAGGACCTGACCGTGCCGGGCTCGTCCTCGGCGGTCCCCGCCCCCACGGTCTGGACGGCCACCTTCGACACCGCCGCCGGACGCCGCCAGGAGACCCGGCCGGTGCCGCTGGGCGGGATGGTCGAAGCCGTACTGACCGGCGGCTATCACGCCGTCGACGAGGTGCGGAAGACGCTCGCGGCCGGCTTCGACCTCAAGTCGTCGGACTCCGCCTCGGGTGACCAGGAGACCGAGGCCAGGCTCCTCCTCGGCTCACGCTGACCCACCCACCGGCCCCTCGTCGGACGACCGGTCGGTGACCGTACCCCCGGGCGGAGCGGACGGGCGCCGCCCGGGGCCGTTCGCATGCGCGCCCCGCAGTCCGCCACCCCCTATGCATCACGTGTATACACCCTGTGTAGAGTGCTCCGCGGACCACTCCGAACCGCCCCTGACCAGGCGGGAGTGGCGACCGAAGGCATCGACACGGGGAAGCGGGTTGCAGCATGTTCCGAACCGGACCGGGCAAGCGCCGGGGGCCGGCCGTCGCGATTCTCGCGGCGGCCTCGCTGATTCTCCTGCTCGGCGGCTGCGGGGTGGACCCGGTCTCCCCCGGGGAGGCGCGCCGCGAGGCCGTTGACACGGACTCCAAGGGGGGAGCGTCCGAGGGCGGCGCGGTCGACTGCGCCGCGGTGAAGTGCATCGCCCTGACCTTCGACGCCGGGCCGGGCAAGGACACGCCGCGCCTGCTCGACATCCTCCGCGAGGAGAAGGTGCCCGCGACCTTCTTCCTGCTGGGGAGGAAGCACGTCGACCGCTATCCCGAGGTCGTCAGGCGCATCGCGGACGAAGGCCACGAGGTCGCCAACCACACCTGGACCCACCGCGTCCTGACCGGCCTGGACGCCGACGAGGTCCGCGACGAACTGTCCCGCACCCAGAACGCGATAGAGAAGATCACCGGCCGGAAGCCCACCCTGATGCGGCCGCCGCAGGGGCGCACCGACGACACGGTCTCCGAGGTGAGCCGCGAGCTGGGCCTCGCCCAGATCCTGTGGAGCGTCACGGCCAAGGACTACGCCACCACCGATGCGGCGCTCATACGGCAGCGGACCGTCGACGGCGCCGAGGGCGACGGCATCATCCTGCTGCACGACATCTACGACGGCACGGTTCCCGCCGTACCCGGGATCATCGGCGACCTGAAGCGGAAGGGCTTCACCTTCGTGACCGTCCCCCAGCTCCTGGCGCCCGCCCAGGCCGAGCCCGGGACCGTCTACCGGCCGTAGGGCGAGCCCGCACCCCACCTCGGTGAGCCGTGTCACAGCCTTCATCCGAAGTCCCCGGAACAACGGCAGAAGGTTCATCGTTCATTCATATGTGACGGCAAGGGGTCCGGTCCCCGAGTCCCCCCTCGAGGTGACCGCTCTTCGTCCGTCACGGCAGTCGGCCCCGGTTGGAATCCCCCGTCCTACCGGGGCTCTGTCGTTCCCGCTCGCGGCCCCGCTGACCCGTACGGAGCACGGGGACTCCTGTCCGACGAGCCCGTGCGCGCTCGCCGCGGGTGCGGGAGCGTGCTCGCCGCACTCCTGCACACCGGGTGCGCCACCGTCGCCGGCGGGCTTCCGCTCCCGACCGGCCTACGGCGCAGGAGCCGTCCAGGCGGCCGCTGGGGCCACGGACGGCAAGGAGCGAAGGCGCGACCGCGGCGCTGCGCGTCAGGGCGTCCGGGCGCCGAGCGCCGCCAGTGCGCGGTCCGCGTGCGCGCTCATCCGCAGCTCGCTGCGGACGACCTCCAGGATCCGGCGGTCCTGGTCGATCACGAACGTGACCCGCTTCGTCGGGGCGAGCGAGAACCCGCGCGTCACCCCGAAGCGGTCGCGTATCGCGCCCTTCGGGTCCGACAGCAGCGGGTACCCGAGGGAATGCCGTTCGGCGAACTCCTGCTGCCGTTCGACCGGATCGGAGCTGATGCCGACGGGCGTGGCGCCCACGGCCCGGAACTCCCCGGCGAGGTCGCGGAAGTGGCACGCCTCGGCCGTACAGCCCGGAGTGAGAGCCGCCGGATAGAAGAAGAGGACGACCGGGCCCTCGGCCAGCAGCCCGGTCAGCGAACGGGACTGTCCCGTTTCGTCCGGAAGAGTGAAGTCCTCCACGAGGTCACCGACGTTCATCAGACCCAGCCCCTTGTCCGCCACCGGTCCGTCCGGTCGCCGACCGGTGACGTTACCGCTGCCGCACGGCGCGGCGCTCCTCCAGGATGGCCAGGACCCGCTCGCCCCAGCGCAGGTTCTCCTCCTCGAAGGCGCGGCCCCGCATCAGCGTGAGGTACGGTCCGATCCGTTCGGCCTCGCGCAGGTACGTCTCCTCGTCCCGGCCGTCGAGGAGCCATTCCCGCGTCCGGTCGTAGCGCGCCAGCTTGCCGCGTGCCCACTCCATCCGCTCCTCGACGAAGCCCAGGATCGCGTCCGTGTCGCCCTCGTCGCACGCCTGCACCTGCACCATCAGCTCGTCGCGGATGGCGGTCGGCCGGGGAGCGGCGGCCGTGTAGGCGACGAGGTCCGCCCGGCCGGCCTCGGTGAGCGTGAACATGCGCTTGTTGGGGCGCCGCTCCTGCTGCACGACACGGGCGGCGATCAGACCTGCGTCCGCGAGCCGGTCCAGCTCGCGGTAGAGCTGCTGAGGGGTCGCCGCCCAGAAGTTGGCGACCGACACGTCGAAGAGTTTGGCCAGGTCGTACCCGGATGCCTCGCCCTCCAGAAGGGCGGCGAGGACGGCGTGCTTGAGGGACATCCGCTCACGCTAGCAGCCCGTTGAATAGTTCCTTCCACACCTATTCAAAGGATTCCTCCCAGCCTGCGCCGGTCACGCGTTCCCCCGCACGCCACGCCCGCGCCCCCGAGAGCGTGCGCGACCCGGCGTCGCGCGAAATCCTGGTTCCACGGGAGAACCCCGCGGGAGCGTCTCGGCGGAGGAGGTCGAGGGGCTGGTGACGGTGGCGCCGCGGCCTGCCGGAGCCGGACTCGGTGAGCAGTGCGCCCCGAGCGCTTGTCGCGCTCGCCGCCCGAAGCATGGGAGCAGACCTCGATGGACAGCAACGCGTTCGTCTACACCACGTACCTCCGCACCACCCCCGACGAGCTCTGGCGGGCCCTGACGGACCCGGCCCTCACCCGCCGTTACTGGGGCGTGGCCTTCGAGACGGACTGGACCGCCGGTGCGCCGATGGTCTGGGACGAGGGGGGCCGCAGCACCTCCGATCCCGGTCAGGTCGTCCTCGCGGCCGAACCAGGCCGACTGCTCTCGTACACCTGGCACACCTTCACGCCGGAGTGGGCCGAGGCGGTCGGCATCGGCGAGGAGGTGTACGGCAGGCTCGCCAAGGAGCGCCGGTCGAAGGTGACCTTCGCCATCGAGCCGGCCGGGGACATCGTCAAGCTCACCGTCGTGCACGACGACCTGGAGCCCGATGGCATGATCAGGGATCTGATCGGCGAAGGCTGGCCGGCGCTGCTCTCCAGCCTCAAGTCGCTCCTCGAAACGGGCGAGGAGCTGCCGGAACCGCCCCGCTGAACGGCGCCCGCCCGAGTCGCGGCACGCGGACCGGAAAGCCCCCGCCCGGGCACGGCGAGGGCCTCCGTCTCACGGGTGTCGTCCGGTGTCCCCCGCACCGGCGCCGCGACAGGCCTCAGCGGTACTCGACGGTCAGGGTCACCGGCGTGTCCTTGTTGACGAAGAGGTACGCGGTCGAGGGTGGGGCCGCCTCGAAGCGCAGCCGCGTCTGGGTCGTGCCGGTGCGGTCCAGCGCGGCCAGGGCGGCCGCCGACAGGTCCGTCGACGACGCGCCGCCGGAGGTGAACGGGGCTATGGCGGCAGCGCCCGGCACCGTCGGCGTCGCCGACCAGTCCGATGCCTCGACGGCACAGGCCCCGAAGCAGCCCGACCGCACGTCCACGAGCAGCCGGTTGCCCGCCGGCGAGGACCAGGGATCGCCCGATCCGCCGCTGCGGTCCACCGTGAGGTACGCCCGGGTGATCTCCTTGCCGGCCGGGATCCGCGAGGTGTCGAAGGAGAGCAGCGTCCGGTTCACCTTGCCGTCCGTGCCGCGGCCGGCCGCCAGGCCGTAGGTGTCCTCCAGCGTCCCGACCGCGGGGCCGGTCCCGTCCGCCGCGGCCTTGACGTAGCCGTCCTGCGCGTCCGTGCTGGGCAGGGTCACGCGGTTCGCCGCGGGCGGGGGAGCGGTGCCGCGCAGCGCCCGGACCATGCCCATGATCGCCTCGATCTGCTTGCCGCCGTGCCGCCCGTAGGCGGAGTCGCCGAGGTAACCCCACCAGTTCCAGCAGCCGTTGGGGTTCTCCAGCGTCGTGGTGGCGATGGCCTGCGGGTAGAGCACGATCATGTCGTTGGTGTCGGCGTACTCGTTGAGATAGGCGGTCTCGATGAACCGCGTCCCGAAGCCCTGGTAGCCGTAGCCCTGCTTGCACCCGTGCAGCGCCACCATCAGCGTGCAGGTGGTCCCGGAGGCGCATGACGCCGGGACGTAGACGAAGCCGTTGTCGTCCAGGGACAGGGGGGCGGCCGACCCGCCCGGCGCGTACGCGTTCTGGTCGAACCGGATCAGCGAGCCGCCCGGGGTGGCGCTGGGCGCCGTCGGCGCGCGGCCCAGCAGATGGCCCAGCAGTTCGCCCTCGGCGTCGATCCCGCAGTCGTTGACCCACGGATTCTGCGTGACCGTGCAGGAGTTGGGTCCGAGCGGACTGATCCAGGCGTGTCCGGCGGCGGTGGCGCGGTTGTACCGCACGCGGGCGCCGAACCGGCCGTAGTAGTCGGCCAGCGCGTCCGCCACCGGCCGCTTCACGGTCGCGTCGCCCGAGCCGCTGAAGACGTAGACCGGGTCACCGGAGAGGTTCGCGACCGGGTCGACGAGTCCGGCCGACGACCAGTCCCGGGTGGTCTGTTCCAGCTTCGCGAGCTGGAGGTCCTGCGTGGTGTTCATACAGGCGTTGAGGGCCGTGGCCAGCGTGTTCTGAGCGCAGTGGTACGGGCCCGAGGCGAAGGCCGCCGAGCCGCTGAACGTACCCGAGTAGGCCACGTGGAGCTGTGTCGCCATGTAGCCGCCGGAGGAGATCCCGGCGCTGTGGACGGCGCCGACGGCGTACGGCCGCAACTGGCCGGGCACGGGCACCGGGGCCGCGGCCGCCGCGGGGGCGACGGCGGGTGTCGCGGAGGCGGTCGCCGCGGTCGTGGCCGTGGGGGAGAGGAAGGGAAGGAGGAAGGAGAGGAGGAGGACGGCGGCCGACAGCGGCAAGGCGGCTGCCGGCCGGCGCGGAAGGCGTCGGCGGGTGGTGCGGGACGGTCGCATGGAGACTCCCGGGCGGCTCGTTCATGTCGGGCTGATGGCCGGGAGGTTAGGGGCGTCCCGCGTGCGGCTCCTATGGGCCGGGCCGACACAGGGACCCGGGTCCGCTATGGCGCCCCCCGACCTGGCAGCCCCCGCCCCCGGGCCGCGAACCGCCTGCGACGATGAGCCCATGAGCCACGAGGTGAACGACGGGACCAGGGACCGGCTGCTGGCCGAGGCGGTCGGGCTGCGCGAGCGGGGCGAGCGGGAGGAGGCACGGTCCCGGCTCCTCGCGCTCGCCGCGCGCCACCCCGAGGATCCTGAGGTCGCCTACCAGACCGCCTGGGCGCACGACGTCCTCGGCCTGGAGGCCGAAGCCGTCCCCTTCTACGAGCGGGCGCTGGACGACACGGCCGCCGCCCGGCTGGGAGAGGAGGACCGGCGCGGCGCACTCCTCGGCCTCGGCAGCACCTACCGCGTCCTCGGCCGCTACGAACAGGCGGTCGTGACCCTGCGCCGCGCCACCGGGGAGTTCCCGGACGACGCCGCGCTGCGCACCTTCCTGGCGATGGCCCTGTTCAACACCGGGCAGCACGAGGAATCCACCCGGCTCCTGCTGGGCGTGGTCGCGGCCACCAGCGACGACCCGTACGTACGCCGGTACCGTCCGGCCATCGAGTACTACGCCGCCAACCTGGACGAGACGGTCTGAGACCGCGCCGATCGCTCCGCGGTCAGTCGTTGACCGCGGTGAGCAGCACCACCGCGTCCTCCAGGGCGACGAGCCCGTGCCGCTCTTTGGGGATCATCTGCAGCTCGCCCGCCGCCAGCTCCTCCGACCGGCCGGCCGCCGTCAGCTTCACCCGTCCGCGCAGCACCTGAAGGCTCGCGGCGGGCGGGGCGTTGTGCTCGTCGAGCCCCGTTCCCGACGTCAGGGCGATGACACTCTGCCGGAGTACTCCGTCGTGGACCACCCGATGGGCGCTGCGGCCGTGGGCGTCGGAGCGTGCCTTGGCCAGATGCTCCTCGACGAGGGTCGCGAGATCGACAGCTGCGGACTCGTGCATCGTTTCTCCCTGCGGGGGCGCGGGCGCGGGGTTGCGCCTCCCAGCCTCGCGCGTGTCCCGGGGAACGCAAGTCGGGACGCCTGGGCTGCGACGGATCCCGGCCCGAGCGGCGCGGGGAACCGGGCCGGGAGAAGCCCGCGTCCGACCATGAACAAGATCGTTCATGAGTGCGAAGGAATCCGAGATGACCGGCACGGCCACGCGCTACCTCTACCTCGTCCGGCACGGCGAGGCATCACCTGACGAGAGCGGGCTGACCGACGGCGGTCGCCGGCAAGCCACCCTGCTCGGCCGCCGTCTCCGGGACGTCCCTCTCGCGGCCGTTCACCACGGTCCGCTGCCAAGGGCGGAGCAGACCGCGCGTCTGATCGGTGCAGAGCTGGACGAGGTCCCCCTGCTCGTCTCGGACGTCGCCGGCGACTACGTCCCCCACCTGCCCGCGCGCGAGGAGCTTCCGGCGGACTCGGCGGACCTCTTCCTCCGCTTTCTCGCGGGTGCCACGGAGGAGGAGCGGGAGCGCGGACCCGCGCTGGCGCGGAAGGCGCTGGACCTGTTCACCGGGCCGGTGGACGGCGAAGAGGACCGGCACGAACTCGTCGTCACGCACAACTTCCTGGTCGCCTGGCTCGTCAGGGACGCGATGCACGCGCCGAAGTGGCGCTGGCTCGGACTCGACCACGGCAACGCCGCCCTGACGGTCATCCGGTACGCGCCCGGGCGGCCGGCCTGTGTCCTCGTCTCCAACGACATGCGGCACCTGCCCGCCGAGCTGCGCTGGACCGGCTTCCCTCCCGCGTCGCACGTCTGATCGCGGCCGTCCCGGCGCGCCGATCCGCCGGGACGGCCGGCCCCTGCCGCTCGGGGGCCGCCCCCCTACGGCGGTCTCCCGCGCCGACGCATCCGGACGCCTGGGCGCCGAAGCACCCGCGCGGGGAGCCACAAGGACGCCAGGACGCCTGGGCGCCGACGCGCGGTCGGGCGGGGGAGGACATGCGACGCCGCACCGCGCCGGCCGCCCCCGTCGGCGGGAAGGTCAGGCCGCTCCGGGGGGAGGGCGGTCAGGCGGCCCCGGTCGTCCGCGGCGTACCGCGCTCGATGATCGCCGCCGTGTCCAGGCCGGGCGGCAGCGTCCCGAAGGCGACGCCCCAGTCGCCGTCCAGGCGCGAGGCGCAGAACGCGTCCGCCACCGCCGGGTGGCCGTGCCGGACGAGCAGCGAGCCCTGGAGGACCAGCGCCATGTGCTCGACCAGGCGGCGCGCCCGGTACGCGAGCGCGGCGGGGTCGCCCAGGTCGCCCACGTCCTTGCGCAGCCGGGCCGTCGCCGCGTCCAGCCGGCGGTCCGCGCCCGCGGCCCGGTCGACCTCGGCGAAGAACGCCTCGACGGCCTGGGGCTGCCGGCCCATCGCTCGCAGGACGTCGAGGGCGGCGACGTTGCCCGAGCCCTCCCAGATGGAGGGCAGCGGCGACTCGCGGTAGAGCCGGGGCAGCCCCGAGTCCTCGACGTAGCCGTTGCCGCCCAGGCACTCCAGGGCCTCGGCCGCGTGGGCCGGGGCCCGCTTGCACACCCAGTACTTCGTCACGGCGAGGCCGATCCGGCGCAGCAGCTCCTCCTCGTCGTCGCCCGCCGCCGCGCGGTCCACGGCCCCGGCCAGTCGCAGCGCGGCGATCGTCGCCGCCTCCGCCTCCACGGCCAGGTCGGCCAGGACGTTCGTCATCAGCGGCTGGTCCACGAGGCGTGCCCCGAAGGCGTTGCGGTGGGTGGCGTGGTGGACGGCCTGCACGAGCCCCTGCCGCATCCCGGACGCCGAGCTGACCGCGCAGTCCAGGCGCGTCATGTTCACCATCCGGATGATGGTGGCCACGCCACGGCCCTCCTCGCCGACCAGCCGGCCGAGGGCGCCCTCGTACTCGATCTCGGAGGAGGCGTTGGAACGGTTGCCGAGCTTGTCCTTCAGCCGCTGGAGGCGGATCGCGTTGCGGGAGCCGTCCGGCAGGACACGGGGAACCAGGAAGCAGGAGAGTCCACCGGGCGCCTGCGCCAGCGTGAGGAAGACGTCCGACATCGGGGCCGAGGTGAACCACTTGTGACCGGTCAGCGCGTAGAGCCCCGCCTCCCCGGTCGGCACCGCGCGCGTGGTGTTGGCCCGGACGTCCGACCCGCCCTGCTTCTCGGTCATGGACATCCCGGCGATGATGCCGCGCTTCGAGGTCGGCTCGCGCAGCCCGAAGTCGTAGAAGGGCGAGGTGAGGAGGGGCTCGTACACCTCGGCCAGATCCGGCTGGGCCCGCAGCGCCGGCACGGCCGCGTACGTCATCGACACCGGGCACAGATGCCCCGGATCGGCCTGCCCCCACACGAACACCTTGGCCGCGCGCGCCACATGGGCCCCCGGGCGGCCGTCCCGCCACGGGGTGCCGTGCAGGCCGTGGCGGACGGCGACCGACATCAGCTCGTGCCAGTACGGGTGGAACTCGACCTCGTCGACCCGGTGGCCGTAGCGGTCGTGCGTGTGCAGGACGGGGGAGTTCCGCTCGGCCGCCCGGCCCCACTCCTGCGCCTCCTCGCCGCCGGCCCGCACCCCCAGCTCCCGCACCTCCGCCTCGGCCCAGCCGCCGCCCTCGCGGTGCAGGCCCTCCAGCAGGGCCGGGTCGGCCGACACGTCGTAACCGCTCAGCGGCGGGACTTGGTTGGTGACCTCATGCGTGGTCGGCATCGGGAACTCCCAGGGCTCTCAGGGTGAAGGTGACCAGGGCGGGTACGGTGTCCGGCCCGACCGACCCCTCCGCCAGGGGGCCGACGAGCGCCTCCGCTCCCGCTCCCACGAGCGCGGAGGCGGTCAGGGAGGCGTCCTGGGGCGGAAGCCGCCCGGCGCGGACGCCCTCGGCGATCCGTTCGGCGAAGACGTCGCGGAAAGCCCGGCGGAAGACGAGGCGCTCGGCGTCGACGGCCGGGTCCACGGGCTCCGCGAGCAGGGCGTACGCCAGGCGCGGCGACTTCAGGGCGCGGAGGGCGAAGGTCTCGACGACCGCGACGACCCGCTCGGCGGCGTCCGCGTGGCCGGGCCGGCCGGCGGCCTCGGACACGGCGGCCACCTCGCGGGAGACCACCGTGCGAAACAGCTCGACGGCCAGCTCGGCCTTGCTGGGGAAGTGCCGGTAGACGCTTCCCGTCGCAATTCCCGCCCGTGCGGCGACGGCGGCCATGGTGCATCCGGCGTAGCCGTGCTCGGCGAGGAGGCCGATGGCCGCGTCGACGACCGTGGTCCGCTGGGCGTCGAGCCGGGCCTGGACGGCGGGCGTGCGGCGGTAGGGCATGCAAGAAGTGAAGCAGTGATTCATTGCTTCAACAAGAGGCCGGGGGTGTGCGAGGGGATACGCCGGGGGCGCACGCGAAGGGCGCGTGCCCGGCCCGGTGAGGGTCCGGGCACGCGCCCCGAGTCGCGCGCCGCCCGACGGGTCAGCCGACGAAGATCTCGGTCAGGGACCAGATCGCGAGGGCCGCCATGCACAGGCCGCCGATGCGCTGCACCGTCTTGAGCGGGACGCGCTTGGCGATGAAGCGGCCCGCGACGAGGGCGAGCGCCGAGACGCTCATCAGGGCGGCGGCGGAGCCGATCGCCGTCGGCCAGGTGCCGTTGGTCGCGGCCAGATTGGCGGTGGTGATCTGGGTCAGATCGCCCCACTCGCTGATGAAGACGGCCATGAAGGCGGTGGAGTAGACCGGCCAGAAGCCGGTCACGGTCCTGCCTCCGGCGTCGTCCTCCTCGTCGTCGCCCCCACCGCGCAGCAGCATGAAGGCGCCGAAGGCGAAGAGCAGGGCCGAGACCAGCCGGACGATCCAGTCCGGCAGCAGGCCGATGAGGCTGCCCGCGCCGACGGCGATGGCGACGTGCACGACGAACGCGGTGGAGGTGCCGAACCAGACGTACAGCGGTCGCATCCGTGTGCCCATGGCGAGGGACGCGAACATCGTCTTGTCGGGAAGCTCGGCGAGGAAGATCAGCCCGAAGGCGGTGAGGATCGCCAAGGGGTCGAGGTGCATACCGGGGGCTCTCTGCTTGATCCGGGCCCGGGATCCGCACGGCACCGCGGTGGGCGACGGGAAGAACCACTCGGCCCGGCATGACGGACCACGCCCACGGAACGCGGACATGGCGAATGCCTGGCCGAAGGTCTCGCCCGTCCGCGCTCTCGCGCGGACCCGGCCACCGGGAACCCGAGGGTTCCAGTGTGTCGACGACCGGTTCGCGGGGCTACTCCCCTTCGCTGCCGGACAGTCTACCGGAGCCCGGCGCCGATCTTGGTAGACACTGTCTACGCAGCCTGGTAGACAGTGTCTATGACTCAGGACCAGGAAGCCGACGGGCTGCGCGGCCGGCTCGTCGACGCCGGTGTCGAGCTGGTGGACGCGGAGGGGGCCCAGGCCCTCTCCCTCCGCGAGATCGCCCGGCGCGCCGGGGTGTCGCACGGCGCCCCCCGCCGCTACTTCCCCGCCCATCTCGACCTGCTCTCCGCCATCGCCCGCGAGGGCTTCGCCGATCTGGCCGCAGGCGTCGCCAAGGCCGTCGAGGGGGAAGGCGGCGGCACGGGCGACGACCACCGCGCCCGGCTGTACGCGCTCGCCGAGGTATACCTCGACTTCGCGCTGACGCGCCGCGGCATGTACGAGCTGATGTTCCGCCACGACCTGCTGGAGAGCGGACGGCTCGGGCTGCGGGAGACGAGCCTGCCTCTCTTCGGGCTGCTGACCCGGCTCGTCGCTCTGGCCCTCGCCCGCCCGGAGGCCGACGCGGACGTGGGCCCGGGCGCCGGCGTGGGCCCGGGCGCCGGCCGCGGACGAAGGGCCCGGGGGGAGGCAGGACCAGGAAGTGCCGACGGCGCCGTCCGCGCCGCTCAGCCGTCCGTCGTCGCCGGGGCGCTCTGGGCGAACCTGCACGGGATCGCCCAGCTGTGGGGCTGGGGCAGCCTCCAGCTCGCCACCGGCGCCGACGCGGTGGCCCCGCTGCTCCGGGCCGCCGTCGACGCCCACCTCGGGCCGGCGGGGCGCGGACGGTGACGGCCGCACGGCGCACCACGCAGCGGTCGCCCGGGGCCGGAGGGACGCGCGTGGTGAAGGCCCGGCGCGGGTTCACCGGTCGGGCGCCGGAAGCCGGAGGGACGCGCGTGGTGAAGGCC